>NZ_DATAGQ010000228.1:0-3091 GCF_036263595.1 Geminicoccus sp.
GCAGACCTACAACCGGAGCTGGATCGTCGAGCGGCACGGCTACCGGACACCCGCCCAGGTTCGAGCCGGCCAGCTTGGTCAGATGCACATGGCCGCGTGAGCGCACATCGGTGTCTCATCATTGTGGACCGGTACAGGTGCAGGGTACTGCGGGACAAGTGTGGGATCGCGTCCCGCATGACGCTGTAGAGGTCATCCAAGGGCAGCCGCGTCTGCACCCGGACAGCCACCACGGCCGCCTCCTCCGGTTCTGACAGGACGGAACTCTTGCGTTGCACTGGGCCCATCGGCAGGTCGCACGTGGAGGAGCGAGAGCGCCACTTCCTCACCGTCTTCCGGTCGATCCCGAGCCGTCGCGCGAGGACTGCGATGGTTTCTTGTGAGGATTGGATCTGTGCTCGGATGCGAGCCGTGGTCGTGGCACTGCCGTGTAGAACCTGTGCCATGGAGCATCCCTCTCGATCTTCGAGAGATTATTCTGTCCGTGACACCCCGGGACCAAACATCTAAGCCTCGGAAACCGTCGCTTAGCCTCAACAAAGCGTCGCTCTTCAGAAACAGTTTAATGTTGCTCTGGCCGACCGATGCTAGGTGATCCTTTCAGACCTGCCTGACCTCATGCCATCTGGGTCAGTCTGGCAGCTCATGTGAGGCCACTTCTGCGGCATCCTGATGCCATTTTGGGCACCAAGCAGCCAACCGCGTGTTATTCTGTGCAACCGCTTCTAAAGTTAATGTGCGGATTGATATGGAGGGAAGAGCCCAAAAGTTCCTAATTCTATCACTCACACAATCCTGATACTAACAGCTTAAATGAAGAGCGAGATTCCCCTGGCGGCAAAATGTTGCTTCTAATCCTTGAAGTGCATTAGTCCTAGAGTGGCGTTCTTTTGCGTTCATTATTGGAGTGCGTGCTTCTGGTCGATCGTCTTGCAGAATCTTTCGCTTTTCGGCTTGGATGTGGCATCAAATTGGTTCCGTCATCGCTCCTAAGTCCAGTCGGAGGTGCAAGATCCTGAATAATCTTGTGAGTGCGCTCGGACGCAGCCGTTGAGTCCGGTTGGACGACATTGGCTTCAGAAGGGGCGGCTTGGCCGCATCCTGGTCTATGGTTCCTCGCGCTCGATTGTGGAGGCGATGCTCGGGGTACGCGGCGTACTACTGGCCAGCATACTTGGCCCCGAAGCATTTGGCATCTGGGCGTTGTTTCGTCTCACTACGATCTACGGGAGCTTTGCCGGGCTAGGGCTTTTGCGCGGCCTTGAACTGGAAGTCGCCAAGGCGTGGGGTGACATTCAGCGTCGGCAGGCATGGGGCCGCACTGCGGCCGGCTGTATTTTCATCGTCTTCGGGATCATGTCCGGCTTAACATGCATTGCCAGCCTATTCGTGGAAGAGGCGTGGCAGCGCCAGTTGCTCTTGGCCGTAGCAGCCGGTTTGCTGCTTGAGCGCTTGGCCGCCTATGGCCTGACGTTCATGCGGGCCTCCGGGTCACTGAGCCATTTCGCGTTGATGGAACTCGTGCAGGCTTCGGCGCAACTCGTTGCGACGGTGACGCTTGGTTATTTGTTTGGCCTGAATGGTGCCCTGTTCGGCTTCTCTGCAGCCTGCTTGGTTGGCCTCCTTGTCCTGCCAGGACGTGTGCCGCTCCGCCCCGAACTGCATCTGTCGAGGCTAAAAAGTATGCTTGCCGTTGGTCTGCCGCTCAGCCTGAATTCGCTGCTGGCGGCAATGTTGGCGACGGTAGATCGGCTGGTCGTTGCCGCTTGGCTTGGTCTGGAAGCCTTGGGCCAGTACGCCTTTGCCGTTTCGGTGGCCTCCATCGGCGGCGCAGCTGCGCTGGTCGTGCAGACTGTGGTATTTCCCGACATGTACCGCCGGCTTGAGCGAGAGGGCGCGCAAAACATCACGCGCGAACATCTTGAGCGGACGATACGGCCATTTGTGTTAATTCTGGCGCCATCTGTGGGCGCCGTCGCGCTGGTCCTGGGATTGGTTGTTACGCTTGTGCTGCCTCGCTACCAAGCTGCGGTTCAGCCGGCCGCCGTATTCGTCTTCACTGGCATTGCCCAGGGCGTCGTAAGCTTGGCCGTGATGGCGGTCGTCGCGGCAGGAAGACAGCGATTCCTACCGTTATTTACAGTTGCCGCCCTTGTTGTGAACGCACTGCTCGCAACCGGTACACTCGCGTTAGGATTTGGTATGGTCGGACTCGCCACCGGCGCAGTGGTGGCGCGTGTATGCTATGCTGGCGGAATTGTGTTGCTCATTGCACGCGGTACCGGTGCTAGGCCCTTGGCTACGGCCTTCGCTATCTTGTGGCCGATCCCTTGGTGCGCTGGTGCCAGCTTCGTGATCTTCAGCCTTGTTTCACCCCGCGATTTCGCGAGCTGCGGGATCGCTTTAGTAGGCTATCTCGTCGCCGTCTCACCTGTACTGATCACGCTCGCGCGGGCCTTGTGCCCACCACGCCCAAGCTCCCTGACCTGAGCTGAAAGTAGCCCAGCGTGAGTTCTGAATGCCAGCTTCTATGTGCTGGCAGGCTCGTAAAGAACAGAGCTGGTCCCATACCCTCGGACAGTTTGGCAGCTGGGATAAGCTTGGTTCCGGTTGTCGTCAGGCCGCCGATCTCTCCGTGCCGACTTCCCCATATAGCTCGTCAGGCGTGCACCCGGCCAGGGCCGAGTGTGGCCGCTGGGCATTGTAGTAGCCGATCCAGCGGCTGAGGCCTGCCCGCAGCTCCGAGCCGGTCTCGAAGGCGTGCAGGTAGACGCACTCGTATTTCAGGCTGCGCCAGAGCCGCTCGATGAACACGTTGTCGAGCCAGCGTCC
The DNA here is from genome assembly GCF_036263595.1 of Geminicoccus sp. Taxonomy (NCBI): domain Bacteria; kingdom Pseudomonadati; phylum Pseudomonadota; class Alphaproteobacteria; order Geminicoccales; family Geminicoccaceae; genus Geminicoccus; species Geminicoccus sp. The sequence goes on from NZ_DATAGQ010000228.1 coordinate 2,833, forward strand.
TCGTCCGCCCATGGAAATGCGGATCCCGGCGTCTCGCAGCGGGCTGGTGAACCGCGGCGAGGTAAACTGGCTGCCATCCATGGGCAGCAGCCCGTGGATCCGATGTTCGCAGGACCGGCGGTGTACCGGTCCACAATGATGAGACACCGATGTGCGCTCACGCGGCCATGTGCATCTGACCAAGCTGGCCGGCTCGAACCTGGGCGGGTGTCCGGTAGCCGTGCCGCTCGACGATCCAGCTCCGGTTGTAGGTCTGCTG
>NZ_DATAGQ010000229.1:0-2486 GCF_036263595.1 Geminicoccus sp.
CTGTAGCCGACCACATCCGCCGCCAGGATGGCTGCCAGCCGTCGCTCGACCCGTGCCGCCGCCATAGCCTTGCCCTCCGCGAGCCGTTCACATGGCCCGCCTCTCGCCCATCCTTCCCAACCTCTCGTACCCCCGCCGGACCCTCTCGACGATAGTATCCGGGTCGGCACCCCACGCGAACGGCCTGTGGACGTGATCAACCACCGCCGGCAAGGGAGGCGTCGTGCCGGGCTTTCTGGTCTTGTCCCGCCGCAGGTCGGCAACGCCCTCCTGCACGAACCGTTCGCGCCAGCGTCGGATGGAGGGCCTTGAGGAACCCGCACAGTGCCCGGTTGCGGTGTTGCCGAGGCCATCAGCGGCGGCGAGGGCGACCTTGGCCCGGCAGACGTGTTCCTGCGCGCTATTCCGAGCTGCCACGATCGCCTGGAGACGGCGGTCGGCCGGGCTCACGCGGATGGTGGTTGTCTGACCCATGGCGCAGGATACCCCAGCGCCGGACAACGTGTAATGCTATGAGTGCGTCAGCTCACTGGAGGGCCGCCATGATCCCGCAAGCGAACAGGCCCGATTAGCTCCTCAACGATACTTGTCGCAGTCGTCGTCTCCATGACGACGCCGCAGCTCAGTAGCGACCGCGTCGCAAGCGGCTCTCCTCGCTCTCTCGGATGCCTCCTCCGTCGTCAGCTCGGCCGGCCGAGTCATGTACTCGACGATACTCCACGCCAGGAACAGCCCCAGGATGACGACCAGACCGAAAATCAAGAACCGCCACGGCCTGTGCATGACAGGAACCTCCTTCCGTGCTGCGGACCTTTCGGTGCTTGTCGCGGTCGTCATCCGAGTCGGGTCGAACGTGGAATGCCAGTATCTGGCAGTAGGCTTTCTTCGCTCCCGCCGCAGGTTCAGGCAAGGCTAGGAAGCCCGCAGCGAGCCTCTGGACGCCTGGAGGCTCCTCAAACCATGCCGGCAATGCGAACCGGCCGCTGACAGCCTCCAGATCGCTGGCCATGCGAGCGACTTGGCGACAGCTGGATGGGTATGGCCGGCGACAGATTTAGCCGCTCAATTCAGAAGCGCTTGGCCGCGTCCCGCATGGTCACCGCCTTCTCCAAGCGCGGCACGCTTCGGTAGGACTCCGGGATTATCGATGCGGCGTAGCCGCTCGCGAACACGAACGGAATGCTGCGCTTGCGCAGGGCATCGGCCACCGAGAAGCTCTTCTCGCCCTACAGGTTGATGTCCAGGATGGCACCGTCGACGACCGGTGTGGCGTCCAGTAGGCGCAGGGCCATCGCTACCGTCGGTGCCAGACAATCACCACCACACCGGCCCTTTCCAGCGCACGCGTCAGATCGTCGGCGGTGACGTATCATTCCTCGACGCGATCAGGATGCGAGGGTGGACGGTCATGGCTAGTTCGGCTTCGGTGGCGTGAGCCATTCCGCCTCCACCGTCCAGGGTCGCGCGGCAGATCGGCCGGCCTGCCTCGTTCCACACGGTCAGGCGCAGGACATGCCGATCACCATCTGGTCGCCGATGCGCGACCAGCTCGGGCAGGGCCATCATGGCCGCGTCCTTCCTCGCTTCGATCCTGGCAATGTCCAGGTCGCAGAATGACTACTTGGCTTTCTCGGATGACGTGGCCGTACGTTCCGATAACCCGGCTTTCTCGGATGACGTGGCCGCGCGTTCCGACAACGTTTTGTCAGGTCCCATCAGATACTGAACACCCACGGCGCCCAGAGCGATCACAACGACGATCCCCAATAAACTCAGCCAAAAGTGCAGGGGTCGCATGAGAGGCACCTCCGATGATGGACATGATCAGGACAGGTCTTCCCTCGCATGGTACATCAAGGGCTGGCACCCGGTTTTAGAGGTGTCCAGCTTCTTGATGTGGTCGCGACTATACCGCGCGGTCAAGAAGATAGACAACATGCCTAGACCGGCGCCTCTACCCATACCACCGGTCGGAAATGTAAACGTCTCATACCAGGACCCACCTGGAAGTCGGCGGGAAGTGCTGGCGCCACCGCCGGGTAGTCGTTTTGGGCGCGCGGGTGCAGGCGACTTTGCCGACCCCGGATTTGACTTGAGCCAGTCACGCCAACGTTACTTGGCTGCACCGAGGGGTTGAGACGGCCAAGCCTTGCCTGCCGTCTGGGTCAGGCGCACACTGGCCGTGTCACCGGACGCAGAGGGCAACGACAAGGGAGGCAGTATCCGCCGAGCCGGCTGGCTTTCTGCCGGTGGAGGTCATGCCGCTGCCGATGGTGCTGTCCCCGGTTTCGACCACGAGCGCGACCGCACCAGCTGAGCCTGCGCTGCCGGCTGCAGCGCCAATCGGCTCGATCGAAGTTGCCCTTCCCGGCGGGATCCGGGTGAAGATCATAGGCGTGGCCGATGCAAAGACGGTCTCGGCGGTGCTGGGCACGCTCATGGCGAAGCGCCGGCGATGATCCCGATGCCGAGCGGCATGCGGATCT
>NZ_DATAGQ010000230.1:0-12476 GCF_036263595.1 Geminicoccus sp.
GAGCCCGGCGATCTTGCCGGCATCCTTGGTGGCCTGGCGCTGACTGTCGTTGAAGTAGGCAGGAACCGTGATCACCGCCTTGTCGACGGCGGTGCCGAGGAAGCGCTCGGCGGTCTGCTTCATCTTCTTGAGGATTTCGGCGGAGACCTGCGCCGGGGCCACCTTGTTGCCGCGGGTCTCGACCCAGGCGTCGCCGTTGTCGGCACGGGCGATCTTGTAGGGCACCATGCCGACGTCCTTCTGGACGATCGGGTCGTCGAAGCGGCGGCCGATCAGGCGCTTGACCGCGAACAACGTATTGTTCGGGTTCGTCACGGCCTGCCGCTTGGCCGACATGCCGACCAGGATCTCGCCGTCCTCGGTGTAGGCCACCATGGAAGGCGTGGTGCGCATGCCTTCTTCGTTCTCGATGACCCGCGCGTTCTTGCCTTCCATAACGGCGACGCAGCTGTTCGTGGTCCCGAGATCGATACCGATAATTTTGCTCATACCTTCCTCTCGCGCATCAGGCGAAGAGACTTCGCATTGGATGTTTCGAACGCGCCCGGCACGAGGTGAGCGGGCAATGGGCAGTAGGACGCTCGACTGGCCAGCATATAAGTAAGGCCTGCCTGGGCCGCAACCGATGGAACGACAGACAATCTCTCCCCTTTCGGTAGAGGCGGCCGTGGGTCGCACAGCCGGAACGCCGGTGTGGTATCCCGGCAACCCTGGCTCGATCCGCCTTCTGGTCGAAGCCGCGATCGGTCGTTAGGTTGCCCCCACGAACGGCCGCGGGAGTGGAGATGGTGACGCGAAGTGCGAACGCAACGCGGGTGATCGAGGCGTTGAGCGAGCGTTTCGGTACCAGGCTCTCGACCAATCGCGATGTCCTGGAGCGCCATGGCCTGAGCGAGGGCCATCATCGCGGCATCCCGCCTGACGCCGTCGTCTTCGCGACCTCGACCGACGAGGTCGCCCAGGTCGTCCGCACCTGCGCCGCCGAAAAGGTGCCGGTGATCGCCTACGGCACGGGCACCGCGCTTGAAGGCAACGTCGCTGCGGTGAATGGCGGGATCTGCATCGATCTTTCCGGAATGAACCAGGTCCTGGAAGTGAATGCCGAGGACCTGGACGTGCTGGTCCAGGCCGGCGTGACCCGCAAGCAGCTCAACACCCATCTGCGCGATACCGGCCTGTTCTTCCCGATCGACCCCGGTGCCGACGCTTCCCTGGGCGGCATGGCGGCGACCCGCGCGTCCGGCACCAATGCCGTGCGCTACGGCACCATGAAGGAGAACGTGCTGGGCCTGACCGTGGTCATGGCGGACGGTCAGGTGATCAGGACCGGTGGACGGGCGAAGAAATCCTCGGCGGGCTACGACCTGACCAGGCTGTTCGTAGGCTCGGAGGGGACGCTCGGCATCATCACCGAAGTCCGCCTCAGGCTCTATGGCATTCCCGAGGCCATCACGGCGGCGGTGTGCTCCTTCCCGTCGATCGAGGCGGCCGCCAATGCCGTCATCCTGACGATCCAGTCGGGCATCCCGGTGGCGCGGATCGAGCTGATGAACGAAGGGCAGCTCCAGGCGGTAGTGGCCTACAACAAGCTCGAAGGCTTCGAGATCGCCCCGCATCTCTTCTACGAGTTCCATGGGACGACCGCAGGCGCCAGGGAGCAGGCGGAGCGCGCCCAGGAGATCGCTGCGGAGTTCGGCGGCGGCGACTTCCGCTGGACGGCCAACCTGGAGGAGCGCAACCGTCTCTGGGCCGCCCGGCACGACGTGTACCACGCCACCGCCGCGATCCGTCCGGGTGCGAAGGTCTGGTCGACCGATGTTTGCGTGCCGATCAGCCGGCTGGCCGAACTGGTGGAGGCTACCCGCGTCGACCTGGAAGCGCACGGCCTCCTGCCGCTGATCGTGGGTCACGCCGGTGACGGCAACTTCCACCTGGGCCTGCTCTACGACGAGGAAGGCTCGGACGAGTACCGTCGCTGCAGCGCCGTCAACGACCGGCTGGTCGACCGGGCGCTGGCCATGGGCGGCACCTGCACCGGCGAGCACGGCGTCGGCATGGGGAAGATCGCCAAGGTCGAGAAGGAGCACGGGGCCGCGGTCGCCGTGATGCGCACGATCAAGCGCGCCATCGACCCGGACAACATCATGAACCCGGGCAAGGTGCTCAGGATGAACTGACCGGCGTCAGCCGAACAGTTCGCGGGCCGCCACGTGGAGGAGCGCGTGGCGGGCGACCAGCCGGTCGAGGTCGTCATCGTAGCCGCCGCCCATGACTCCGGTCACGGGGATGCGTCGGCGCCGGCCATGGCTCAGGACCAGCCGCTCGCGCGCCAGCAGCCCTTCGCTGGTGATGGCGAGCCGGCCCAGCCGGTCGTCCCGGTGCGGATCGACCCCGGCATTGTAGAAGACGAGGTCCGGCCGGGCGCGGTCGAGCACCTGGCCGATGAGCTGATCGACCAGGGCCAGGTACCTCTCGTCCTCCATGCCTGCGTCCACCGCGACATCCAGGCTGCTCTGCTTCTTGTGGGCAGGATAGTTAGCCCGGCAATGCACGGACAGGGTGAACACGGCCGGGTCCTTGCCGAGGATGTCGGCTGTCCCGTCGCCCTGGTGGACGTCGAGGTCGATCACCAGGACCCGCCGCACGCTCCCCTCGTCGAGCAGGACGCGGGCGGCCACCGCCACGTCGTTGAAGATGCAGAAGCCCGCGCCGTGCGCGTGATGGGCGTGGTGGCTCCCGCCGGCGGTGTTGGCGGCGAATCCGTCTTCCAGCGCCAGCCTTGCTGCCAGCAGCGTCCCGCCCGTCGCCGCCTGCGCGCGCCGGGCGATCGCCTCGTCCACATGGAAGCCCAGGCGCCGCTCGTCCGCCGTGGACACGGCGGCACCCAGCACGGCCTCAACCCAGGCGATGGCATGCGCACGCTGCAGCCAGGAGCGCTCGGCCAGCCGCGGAACCACCAGCCTTGCCTGGAAGTACGGATCGTCCTCCTGGAGCCGCTGTGACATTCGTACATATTTTGGCATGGGGAATCGGTGGCCGGCGGGGAGCACCACCGAGTAATCCGGGTGAGCGACGATCTTGTAGCTCAATGAGTTAACTCACGATCTTCATATGGCTTCAAAGGGCAATGCCAGTTTGGTGTGCCGGCAGGTCCCGCAAGTGCGGTCGAACGGCACGATTTTCCTCTCGCAATCAGCAAAACAACCCGGCAAAACTAACGCAGTGGTTGAAAAACGACGGGGCCGAAATGCTCATGTCGCGCTCCCCCTTCTTCGTGCCGGAGTGACTGCATTGCCCGACATCGATCAGCGTTTCTGGAAAGGCCGCCGGGTCCTGGTCACCGGCCATACCGGGTTCAAGGGCACTTGGCTGACGGCGTGGCTGGATCAGATGGGCGCGCAGGTGACGGGCTTTTCCGCCGCACCGCCGACGCAGCCTTCCCTGTTCGAGGCCAGCGACCTCGCCACGCGTATCGATCATGTCGAGGGCGACGTCGCCGACCTCCTGGCCGTGGAAGAGGTGCTGGCACGAAGCCGACCGGAAGTGGTGCTGCATTTGGCGGGCCAGTCCATCCTCGCGCGCGGCCATGCGGAACCGGTGGAAACGTTCCGTACCAACGTCATGGGCACCGTGTCTGTCCTGGAAGCGATCCGCAAGGTCGGTTCCGTGCGCGCCGCCGTGCTCGTGACGTCCGACAAATGCTATCTCGACCAGCACAAGACGTGCGGCGAGGACGATCCGCTGGGCGGGCTGGAGGCTTACGGCGCGTCCAAGGCCTGCGCCGAGATCGCCGTCCAGGCTTATCGCTCCTCGTTCTTCCCGGGCAGCTTCACCTGCGGGATCGCTTCGGCCCGCGCCGGCAACGTGTTCGGGGCAGGTGACTTTGCCGCGAATCGTCTGGTCCCCGACCTCGCCCGTGCCTTCCTGCGCAACATCCCGCCCAGGCTGCGCAGTCCGGACGCGATCCGGCCATGGCAGCACGTGCTGGATGCGGTGGGCGGCTACCTGCTCCTGGCCGAAATGCTCTACGAGCGTCCGGAAGCCTACAGCACCGCCTGGAACTTCGGGCCCGAGGCCGGCAGCGAGTGGACCGTGGGCGAGATCGCCGACGTGCTGGCGCGCGCGTTCGGCATGCAGGGTTGGGAAAGTGCACCGGCCCTGCCGGTGCGCGAGGAGGCGATCCTCCGGCTCCACACCGCGCGGGCCAGGCGCCTGCTGTCATGGAAGCCGCAACTGACGATGACCGAGGCGCTCCACTGGACCGCGCAGGGCTACAAGCGTCTGGACCGCACCGGCGACACGAGCTGGCTGGGCGAGCAGATCGAGCTCTACAGAGGTCGGTTGCAGCTTCGGCACTTGTCGGGACAAACGCGCGACGAGCCGATCGAACTGCCGATCCTCCACACCCGGACGAGCGGGGGCGGCAACCATGTCGCGGCCTGACCGGGGGCAGCCGGCGCCGGCCGACGTTCCGGTCTTCATCCTTTGCGGCGGCTATGGCACTAGGCTCGGCCATCTGGCGGCCGACCGGCCCAAGCCCATGGTCGAGATCGGCGACCGGCCGATCCTCCAGCACATCATGGAGGTCTATGGCCGGCAGGGCTTCCGCAAGTTCGTGCTGTGCACGGGCTGGCGCAGCGATGTCATCGGCGAGTTCTTCGGCCTCTGGCATTACTGGAACGCCGACTTCACCGTGAACCTGCGCGACCGCTCGGTGTCCTGGCACCAGACCCGCGCCTGGCCGGACTGGGACGTCACGATCGCGCAGACCGGCATCGGCACCATGACCGGCGCCAGGATCGCCCGTGCCGCGGCCCGGTATCTGGGCGATGCCGAGCACTTCGCGGTCACCTATGGCGACGGCCTGGCCGATGTCGACCTGATGGCCGAGTTCGATTTCCACCGCGAGCACGCGCAGCTCGCCACCATGCTGGGTGTCCAGCCGCCGTCGCAGTTCGGACGGATCGAGCTGGACGGCGAGGGCCCCGCCCGCTTCACCGAGAAGCCGGACCGCACCGACCAGTGGATCAACGGCGGCTACTTCTTCTTTCGCAAGGGCGTGCTGGACCATCTGTCCGAGCGCTCCGATTGCGTGCTGGAAGCGGAACCCCTGCAGCGCCTGGCCGAGCTCGACCAGCTGCGCGTCTACAAGCATGCCGGCTTCTGGTCCTGCATGGATACCAGCCGCGACAAGGAGAAGATCGAGGCGCTGTGGGAAACCGGTGCGGCACCCTGGACCGGCCAGCAGGGGAGCCTCGTCGATGCGTGAGGTGGCAAGACCCCTGCCGGGCATGCGCCTGTTCGACCTGTCGCCCAGGCTCGACGAGCGCGGCTCGTTCACGCGGCTGTTCTGCCGCGGTCAGCTGGCGGAACTCGGCTTCGAGGCAGGGGCGGCGCAGGCGAACCTGTCTCGCTCCACCCGGTCCGGCACCCTGCGCGGCCTTCACTACCAGCTGGGCGATTCGGCGGAAGCCAAGCTGGTGACCGTGGTGGCCGGCGCTGGCCGGGCAGGTGCCGACCCTGAAGGCACCGCAGCTGATCCGCGACCACATCCATGTCGACCTGCTCGCCCGGGCCTATGCCCGGTTCGTCCGCGAGGTCCACATGGCAAGGGCGGCGCCCGAGGGCTCGGCGTTCCGTTCGGGGCCTTCCGGGCATGTCGAGGCGGTCGCCAGCTTCACCGCCCGCTTTGCGCGCGCCATGGGACCGCTCCTGGGCGTGCCTACCCGCTGGTCGGCGGCCTGCGTGAGCGCTGCGACAAGCGAGCCGCTGGTGCGCTGCAACGGCGAGCCGACCCGCCACCTTCATCCCGACTTCGACGAGGCCCGGGCGAACGAGGAACTGGCCGCCTGGTATCTGCAGCGCTTCGGCGGCGGGACCAGGCTGCGCGGCGTCGCCCGGCTGCCCGAGCAAGCCTTCGAGCTGGCCTGAGCACCATGACATCCTCACCCGAGATCGGCGTGGTCGTGATCACGCACAACAGCCGGCACCACCTGCAGCACAGCCTGCCGCCCTTCCTCCGGTCGCCGCTGAGGCCGAAGGTCCTGGTCGTGAACTCCTCCTCGGCGGACGGCACGGTCGAGTGCGCGCAGGCCATGGGTGCCGAGACCTGGGTGCTGCCGCGCCGCCGGTTCAACCATGGCGCCACCCGCGAGGAAGCCCGCCGGCGGATCGGCACACCGATCGTGGTCATGCTCACACCCGATGCCTATGCGCCCACCCCGGACGAACTCGGCCGCCTGGTCGAGCCGATCCGGTCCGGCGTGGCAGCCTGCGCCTATGGCCGGCAGCTGCCACGCGAGGGTGCCGATCCGGTGGAAGCGCTTGGCCGCGCCTTCAGCTATGGCGAGCGGAGCGAACTGCGCAGTGCTGCCGACCGCGAACGGCTCGGCAGCAGCGTGCATTTCTGCTCCAACGCCTGGGCTGCCTGGTCCAATGCTGCCCTCGACCGCATCGGCGGGTTTCAGCCGACGCTGGTCAGCGAGGAGACGATCGCCGTGGCCAAGCTGCTCCGCATAGGCGAGCGGATCGCCTATGTCGCGCACGCCGTGGTGCGCGCCACTCGCACTGCTATGGCCTGATCGACGAGTTCACCCGCCATTTCGATATCGGCTGGACCCGTGCCTGCCATGCCGGTCTGCTCCTGGCCGATGGTGGCGATGGTCCGCGCGGCCGGGCCTTCGCCGGAATGCTACTGCGGGAGCTTGCGGAGAAGGCGCCGCACCGGTTGCCCGGTGCGGTCCTGGCGCTGGCGGCAAAGTGGCTGGGCTACCGTGCCGGCATGATGGGCGCGCGCCTGCCTGCCCAGCTGCTCGCCCCGTTCAGCGGCCAGGACTTCTTCTGGCAGAGCGACTTCGCCCGGAGGCGCCCGTCATGAGGATCGCTATCGTCACCAACAACGTCCTGCCGCCCCGCGAGGGCATCGGGCGCCATGTCCTCGAGACGGCCAAGCGCCTGCACGCCCGCGACCATCAGGTCGAGATCCTGGCCAAGGGCGACGCGTTCGGCGAGGTACGCTCCGAGCTGCTGGAGGGCGTGCGGGTCCATCACTGGCCGCACCGCCCGCTGCGTCCCTTCCACCACCAGGCGACCCGGCCGCTGCTGCAGGATCTGCTGGAACGTCTGGGCCCGGTCGACCTGCTCCATGTCCATCTGCCACTGATGCCGCTGCTCGACACCAATGCCAGGGTGATCGTCACCTGCCATGGCACGCTCGATGCGGATACCGAATCCTTCACCGAGCGCTCCTTGCGCGCGAGCCTGATCCGCACCCAGGCGCGCCTCGTCGCGCGCCCGATGGAGCATGCCTGGTTCGCGCGCGCCGAGCGGATCATTGCGGTCGCAGGATGCGTGAAGGACGAGATCGTCGAGCGCTACGGGGTCCCGGCCGGGCGTGTCGACGTGGTGCGCAACGGCGTCGATTTCACCCGCTTCCCGTTTGACCGGCGCGTGCGCGACGGTGCCCGCCTCCTGTTCGTCGGCCGTCTCGGATGGCGCAAGGGCCTGTTTCGGCTCCTCGACGCGATGGCCATGCTGCCGGCGCAGGTGACCCTCGACCTGGTAGGGGAGGGGCCGCTGGAAGAAGACCTGCGTGCGCATGCGCAGGCCCTGGGCCTGGCCTGCCGTGTCCACTTCCGCGGTTTCCTCCCGCATTCGGAGGTCATCGAGGCGCACCGGGCCGCCGACCTGTTCGTCAATCCGGCCGACTATGAGACCGGGCCGCTCACCCTGCTGGAAGCGATGGCGCTGGGCACCCCGCTCGTCACCACGGCCACCGGGCTCGTCAAGGAACTGGACGATGCCGCCGGGCTGCGCATCTGCGCCACGGATCCCCGCGCCCTGGCCGACGCGATCGGGGAGGCCCTGGCCACCTGGCGACGGTGCCCGCCATGCCCGCGCCGCGCGGCGGGTCGTGGAGCGGCAATTCGGCTGGGATGCCATGGTGGACCGGCTGGTCTGCCTGATGGACCAGCCCTTGGCACGGGCAGCCTAGGACATGAGTGGCCACGACGTCGTCGTCTGCTTCGGATTCGAGCACGACCGGATCCGCCGCCAGCCCTGGCATGTCGCCCACGGCATTGCCAGCGGCCTGCGCATGCGCGGTCGTCGCGTCACCCTCCTGACCGACGCCCGGCAGCCACCCGACGGACAAGGCTATGCCATCCGCCGCGTCGGCTGGCTGTTCGAGCGCGACGAGCCGAGCCGGGCCCTGCGTGCAGCGCTGGCGGAACTGGCCCCGCAGCGCATCTTTGTCGTGATCGGCACCCACGAGCTCGTCCATGGCGGCCGTTTCAGGTTCGGCCCGCCGACCTTCCTGGTGCTGGCCGTGCAGCCGTTCACCGCGAGCGAATTCCTGCGGATCCCGCTGCTCGATCTCTGGCGTGAGCGGGGGCTCCTGTCGCTGGTCCTGCTCGGCTCCATGCTGCCGGGGTCGGTGCTCCGCCGGGGCTATGCCCGCAGCGCTGCGTCGGGGCTCGTCTTCCTGTCCCAGGAAGCACGCGCCCGGTTCGCCGCCATGGGCCTTGGCCCCGGCGTGCATCTGGTGCCGCAGGTCGAGCCGGTGCCGCCGGGCCAGATCAGGATCGGCCGCTGGGTGCCGACCATCCTCTATGCCGGCCCGCCTCTGGCGCTGCGTGGCGCCGACCTGGCGCTCCGCGCGTTCGAGGAGGCCCGCAAGGCCGGCATGGAGGCCAGGCTGCTCCTTCTCCTGCGCCCGGACGGCCATCCATCCGCGATGGACCGATTCCTGCACCGCGTGGAGCGCTCGCGCTGGCGGGAGTCGATCGGCGTGGTGACCGCCATGCTCTCGGCGGACGAGATGCGGGCCTATCAGGCGCAGGCCGACGTCCACCTCCTGCCGTTCCGCGTGACCGTATCGGATGCGCCGCTCGTGGTGATCGAAGCGGGTCTGACCGGCCGCCCGGTGGTCGTCCTGGATACGCCGGGCGTGGCCGAGTATGTCCGGCCGTTCGACGGGTTCGTGGCGCGTTCGCCGGGCGACCTGGCCCAGGCGCTGCGCTGGGCCGTGCGCCGCCCGCCTGCCAGGGCCGTGGCGGATGGCGACTGGACCCGCTGGGACCAAGCGGTCGCGCCACTGCTCCGTTTGCCACCGATCGGGCCGGCCCGGCTGGCGACGGTCGCGCTGATCGGCATCGACGGCGCCGGCAAGACCACGCTCGCGGAACGGCTGCGCAGCAGGCTCCGCCTGGGCGGGCGACCCTGCGTCCATGTCTGGAGCCGTTTCCGCAACTATGCGAGCAAGCCGGTCCTGGCCCTGGCCCGCCTGACCGGCCACAACCGCAAGATGCGGTTCGGCGGCGTGCTGGTCGGCGTCCATGACTTCGAGAACTGGCTGGCCTGCCCGTTCCTCTGGCTGCAGCGCCTGGACGTCCGGCTCGATTCCTGGTTCCGCGTCCGACCGGCGGCGCACCACGGCCTGGTCGTGATGGATCGCTGCGCGCTGGACCAGCTGGTCGACATGGCGGTGGATACCGGGCTGGAGGACGAGCTCCTGGCAAGGCTGGCGCCGCGCTTTTTGGACCTCCTGCCCCAGCCGGCCTGGGTGGTGCTCATCGACCGGGAACCGCTCCTGATCGGGGTCAGCCGGCCGGATGCGCTGATGGACCCGAAACTCCTGCGACGGCGCGCGGTCTACAGGCGGCTGGCCACCCATCTGGGCCTGCCGGTGATCCACAATGACGGCACGATCGAGGCGGCCGACCGGCGCCTGGACGAACTGGTGGGCCTTCCGCCGGGCGAGGGCGGTCAGAGGGCGCAGGGATGATCCGGGTCTTCTACGCCAACGATCCGCTGGCGGCCGACCAGGGCGGGGGTGCGGAGCATTTTCGCGGCATCTTCCGCGCTCTCGAGCACTCCGGCCTGGAATGGCAGATGGTGGCGGCCAGGCTCGGGGATCGCCGGCACCCAAGGATCGACTACATCGCGGACGGCTCGCATTTCGGCCGGTGGTACCTGGCACTCTGGCGCTGGTTCTGGCGCCATCGCGGCACGATCGGGCGGGAGGACGTGCTGCACTTCCACCGCAACTACGCGGCCTGGCCGAAATACCTGCTCTGTCCCGGGCGCGGCCGGGTCGTGATCACCTACCACAATGTCAGCGGACGGGTGCTGGACGGCATGCTCGGGCGCTGGGGCCAGCCGATCCGCCTGGTGATGAAGGCGCTGGAGCGGCGTGCCGTCGGCCTGGCCGACCAGCTGATCTGCGTCTCGGAGCGCGACCGGCAGGAACTGGCCGGCAGCGTCGCCAGCAGGCCGTTCCAGCGGGCTGCCGTGCTCGCGGCCGCGGTCGATGCACGCGGCATGGTGGCAACCGCCCCGTCGCCTCCTGCCGGCACGACCCGGCTCCTTCTCCTGGGCCGCCTGGAGCACCAGAAGAACCCCATGCGCGCGGTCGAGGTCCTGGAGCGCCTGGCCGAAACGGACGACCGCGGCTGGACGCTGACGATCGCCGGCGACGGTGGCCTGCGCACCCGGTTGCAGCAGCGCATCGCGGACAGCCATGCCGCGGCCCGGATCGTCTGTACCGGGCTGGTGCCGCACGATCGCGTGGCCGACCTGATCGACGCGCACGACATGCTGCTGCTGACCAGCCGCTATGAAGCATCGCCCACGGTCGTGAAGGAGGCCCTGCTCCGCCATCGGCCGGTCGTCAGCACCGATGTCGGCGACGTCGCGCGCTGGATCGAGCCCGGCAACGGGATGATCTGCGCCGACGATCCCGGCGAGATCGCCCATGCGGTCCTGGCCATGGCCGACCTGATGGCCGATGGCGGTTTCCGGCCGCCCAGCCGTCTTGGTTCGGATGCCGAGCGACAGCTCATGGCGCCGCTCATCGATCTCTACCGTACCGTCCAGGCTGGCGGGTGAGGCGACATCTTTCAAGGCTGCGTCCGCTCCTGATCGGCAGCTTCGCCCGCCTGGCCGCGGCCTTGATCGGCCTTGCGGGAACGACGGTGGCGGCAAGGACGCTGGGTCCGGCGGCTTGGGGCGACTGGGTCGTCCTGTTCGCCCTGTTCGGCTGGAGCCAGCATCTTGCCGAGTGGGGGCTGCGCAACGTGGCGCTCGTCGAAGGCGGGCGCCTTGGTGCTGCGTCGCCAGGCCTGATCCTCGACCTTTGGCGCGCCCGGCTGCCGGTCCTGGCCCTGGCGGCCGCGATGCTCACGACCACGATCTGGCTCGTTCGGCCGGGCGATGTCGCATCGTCCGTCTGGTTCGCCGCAGCGCTGGTTGTGATCGCGCTGAACCTGGACTGGACGAGCCTGGTGCGGGGCGATCCCGTTCCCGCAGCCGCAGCCCTGGTCATGCGGCCGGCGGGTTTCCTGCTCGTCGTCCTGCTGCTGCCGTCACCGCTGAGCGTCGCGGAGCTGGCCGCCGCGACCGCCGCCGGCTGGACGGCCGCCGCCTTGGCGGGCCTGAGCGGTCGCCCCTGGCGGAGGACGCCTGCCACCACCCGGCGAAGGCTCCGGGTGGCCCGGCTGCTTCGGGCCGGCGTGCCGTTCTTCCTGGTCACCGCGGCCAACCAGCTGGCGCCGACAGCCGATCTGCTGGCGGCCGTCTGGATGCTGGGGCCGGCCGCGGCCGGGACGCTCGGCCTAATCGCCACGGTCGCCCAGGCTGCCACCTTCGGCGCCCAGGCGAGCGCCCAGTGGTGGCTGGCGCGGTCGCCCCGGCTGCCGCCAGGCGCAATCCGCAGGGCTGTGATCGAGGCTGGCGCGCTGGGCCTGGTCGCTGGTGGCGGGCTGGCCCTGCTGGGTCCGCCGCTCCTGCTCCTGGTGGCAGGCCCGGATTGGGCGGCAGCGGCCGCCCTTCTGCCGCTGGCCGGGCTGTTCGTCGCCGTCACCCATGTCACCGCCGTGCTTGCCGCCTGGACCAGTGCAGCCGGCGGGGCCGGCACGGTCGCGCTGATCCAGCTGGGCAGCCAGGCGCTGCTCTGGCCCTTGCTCCTGCCGGCCGCGTTCGCCTGGGGCCTGCCGGCCGTGCTGCTGCTGCGCGGTATCGCCGAGATCGTCCGTGCGGCCCTGCTCGCCGCTGCGTGGCAGCGTCGGAGTCTGCTGCAGACGGCTTTTGTCGAAACTGTATAAAAAGCCGTTCAAAAGAAGAACGGATTTGCTGGTTAAGTCGAATCGAATCCGAAACGATAATGATTGCCAGGAATTCAGCCTGATGGTTATTCATTAAGGGCGAGGGGAATGGATCTAAAGATCCGCAACAGAAGTCTCTCAAGACTATACTGATCATTGGAGTGCGAGATGGCTGTTTCGACACGCGACCTGCACCAGATGCTCCACCGTGAGATCAGGAGCTTCCGGAACGAACAGCCCTCTGCCACGGTGACGCCGTTTCCGCGTCGGGTTCGTTCGCCGGAGCTGGAGCTGGAGCATTTGCGGGTGGAGCTGGATGCCGAGGCCGGGCTGTTGTTCGCCCGGATGAAGCATCCCGAGCGGGCCTGCTACACG
>NZ_DATAGQ010000231.1:0-18930 GCF_036263595.1 Geminicoccus sp.
GAGCCGCGCTACGCGTCGCTGCCCAACATCATGAAGGCCAAGAAGAAGCAGCTGGACGTGCTCAAGCCCGCCGATCTCGGCGTCGACGTGGCGCCGCGCCTGCAATACGTGCAGGTGGAGGAGCCCACGGCCCGCAAGGCCGGCATCAAGGTCGCTTCGGTGCAGGAACTCGTACAGAAGTTGAAGTCCGAGGCGGGAGTGCTGTCATGAGCGTCCTGGTGGTCGCCGAACTGGACGGCGCCGAGCTGTCGAAGTCCAGCCTGAGCGTGGTCACGGCCGCCGGCATGCTAGGTGGCGAGGTGCACCTGCTCGTGGCGGGGTCGGGCGTGGATGCCGCCGCGGCCGCCACCGTCGCCGGCGTGCAGAAGGTCCTGGTCGCCGATGCCCCCCACCTGGCGCATCCGTCGGCCGAGGACGTCTCGGCCATGCTGGTGGCGCTCGCACCCGCCTACGATCACCTCGTGGCCGCGGCGACGAGCTTCGGCAAGAACGTCATGCCGCGCGCAGCCGCCCTCCTGGACATTGCCCAGGTGTCGGATGTCATCGAGGTGCTGGGGCCTGACCGCTTCAAGCGCTTCATCTATGCCGGCAATGCTTTGGCCACGGTGGTGAGCACGGATGCCAAGCGCGTCCTGACCATCCGGCCGACGGCCTTCGCGCCTGCCGCCACCGAGGGCGGATCGGCCAGCGTCGAGCGCATGGACGTGCCAGATGCCAGCCCGTTGTCCTCCTTCGTCAGCCAGGAAGGCAGCAAGAGCGAGCGGCCGGAGCTGACCTCCGCCCGCGTCGTCGTATCCGGCGGGCGCGGCATGGGGTCGGGCGAGAACTTCAAGATCCTGGACGAGCTGGCCGATGCGCTGGGCGCCGCGGTGGGCGCCAGTCGTGCGGCCGTGGATGCCGGCTTCGTCCCGAACGACTACCAGGTCGGCCAGACCGGCAAGATCGTGGCACCGGACCTCTATATCGCCGTCGGCATCTCGGGGGCCATCCAGCACCTGGCCGGCATGAAGGATTCCAAGGTCATCGTCGCCATCAACAAGGACGAGGAGGCCCCGATGTTCCAGGTCGCCGATTACGGTCTGGTCGGTGACCTGTTCAAGCTCATCCCTGAGCTCACCGAAGAAGTGAAGCGCGCGAAATCGTCCTGAACCACGGATACGGAGCCGCACGCACGATGACGCAGCCTTCAGAACATCCTCCGATCCCCGACATCACCACCATCGGAGTGATCGGCGCCGGGCAGATGGGCAGCGGCATCACCCAGGTGAGTGCGGTCGCCGGCTACCAGGTCCGGCTGGTCGACGTGGATCCCGGCCAGCTGGCGGCGGCCATGACCAAGGTCGCCCAGGGGATCGAGCGCCAGCACAGCAAGGGCCAGCTCACCGAGGCGGACAAGCAGGCCGCGCTGAACCGGATCTCGTCGCACGACAGCGTTGCGGCCCTGGCGGACTGCGAGCTGGTGGTGGAGGCAGCCACCGAGAACGAGCAGATGAAGAAGGCGATCTTCAAGGAACTGCTCCTGCACCTGCGCAAGGACGCGATCATCGCGTCCAACACGAGCTCGATTTCGATCACCCGCCTGGCTGCGGCGACCGACCGGCCCGAGCGGTTCATCGGCATGCACTTCATGAACCCCGTGCCGGCCATGAAGCTGATCGAGGTCATCCGCGGCATCGCGACCGAGGAAGACACCTATCTCGCCATCCGGGCGGTAACGGAGAAGCTCGGCAAGGCGCCGGTCACGGCCGAGGATTTCCCGGCCTTCATCGTCAACCGGATCCTGCTGCCGATGATCAACGAGGCAGTCTACACGCTCTACGAGGGCGTGGGGAACGTCGAGAGCATCGACGTGGCGATGAAGCTTGGCGCCAACCATCCGATGGGGCCGCTGGAGCTGGCTGACTTCATCGGCCTGGATACCTGCCTGGCCGTCATGCAGGTGCTCTACGAAGGGCTGGCCGACAGCAAGTACCGCCCGTGCCCGCTCATGGTGAAGTATGTCGAGGCCGGCTGGCTCGGACGAAAGGTCAAGCGGGGCTTCTACGACTATCGCGGCGAGCATCCGATCCCCACGCGTTGACGCTGTTTTTCGACACCATCCAGGAGTTTTCCCGGTAAGGGCTGCACATGGATTGGCCTGTCGCCGCCGCGCACCAGATATTACGGTTGTGTGGCACCGGACGGGCGGCCTCGTTGCCGGGTGCGCTTGCTGGGAAGGAACGGATCGTGGGTACTGGATCGGCAGCGATCGCGGCGCTGGTCGCCGCATCATTCTTCGCCGGTAGCGCCGGTGCCACCGAATTGGCGCCGCATCGCGCGGTGTATCGGCTGAGCCTCGCCGAGAACAATCCCGGCAACGTGACCGCGGTGCGGGGCGGCCTCGTCATGGAGTGGAAGAAGGCCTGCGACGGCTGGACGAGCAACCAGCGCCTCGCCTTCCAGGCCGACCAGGCCGAGGGAGCGCCCTTCCTCTACGATGTGCGCTTCTCGTCCTGGGAATCGGTCGACAACGACGAACTGCGCTTTTCCATGCGCTCATTCGACGACGGAAAGCCCTACGAGGAGTTCCGCGGCGAGGCGGTCGTGCCGCCGGAAGGGGGCAAGGGCAAGGCCGTGTTCGCCATTCCCTCGGGCGAATCGGTCGACCTGCCGGCCGGCACCCTGTTCCCCACCCAGCACATCAAGACGCTCATCGCGGCTGCGGAACGAGGCGAACATTTCGTATCAGTGCCGGTGTTCGACGGCGGCGGCATCGATTCCCTAAGCAATGTCAGCGCCGTGATCGGCAAGCAGCTTCCAGCGGATGGGCAGAAGCCGGTGAGCTGGTCCATCCATCTTGCCTATCATAACCTGTCTGACGTGACGGAAGAACCCGAGTTCCAGCTGGCCTTCAAGTTGCGGGCCGACGGCATCACCGACGACATGACCCTCGACTATGGCGAGTTCGTTCTCCACGGCACGCTCGATCGCCTGGAACCGCTGACGGTACCCGACTGCAGATAGGAGAAACGCATGGACCTGAAGCTCGACGGCCGGACTGCGCTGGTGACCGGCGCCACGGCCGGCATTGGCCATGCCATCGCCGCGGCCCTGGCCCGCGAAGGTGCCATGGTGACGGTGACCGGACGCACGCGGGACAAGGTCGATGCCGCAGTCGAATCGCTTTCTGGCGACGGCCGGGTACTGGGTGCCGTCGCCGACGTTGCGACGGCCGACGGTGCTGAACGCCTGATCGCGCAACTCCCGCAGGTCGACATCCTCGTCAACAATCTCGGCATCTATGAATCCAAGCCGTTCGACGCGATCACCGACGAGGACTGGCGGCATTTCTTCGAGGTGAACGTCCTGAGCGGAGCCCGTCTGGCGCGCCATTATTTTCCGGCCATGATCGAGCGCGGCTGGGGCCGGGTGGTGTTCGTGTCCAGCGAATCGGCGCTGATGATCCCGCCGGACATGATCCACTACGCGATGACCAAGACGGCCCAGCTCGCGATCGCCCGTGGCCTCGCGGAGACGACCAAGGGCACCGGTGTTACCGTGAACGCGGTGATGCCCGGGCCGACCCGGTCGGCTGGCATCGTCGACTTCATGAAGAGCATGTTTCCTGGTCAGGACCTCGAGCCGAAGGAACTCGAACCCGAGTTCTTCCGTCTTTATCGCTCGACATCGCTCATCCAGCGCCTGATCGATCCCGCGGAGATCGCGAGCCTCGTGGCCTACCTGGCCAGCCCGCTGGCATCGGCGACCAACGGTGCCGCTCTGCGCGTCGAGGGCGGGCTGGTGCGGACGATCGCCTGAGCCGATCGGCGGAACGGCGCCGGGTCCCGCGAGCGGATCCGGCAAGAAGAGTTGGCCGTTTCCTCCTAGCGCCGGGGATGGCAAGCTGCGGTCAGCGGGGCGATCCTGCCGCCCATCAATGGAGAAACGCATCATGTCCCGGCCCGTCCTGCATCGACTTGGTCTCGCGGCCGCAGCGGCCCTTCTCCCGACTGTGGCCTTCGCCCATACAGGCGTCGGCGAGGCCGGCGGATTTGCTCATGGCTTCCTCCACCCGTTGACGGGGCTGGACCACCTGCTTGCCATGGTGATGGTGGGCATGCTGGCCTGGCAGCTCGGCGGCCATGCGCGCTGGCTGGTGCCGGCGAGCTTCGTCGTGGTCATGGCGCTGGGCGGGTCGCTGGGCGTGGCGGGCACGACGGTGCCGTTCGTCGAGCTGGGCATTGCCCTCTCGGTGGTGGTGCTGGGCTCGGTGGTGGCCCTGGGCATGCGCCTGCCGGTAGCGGCCGCCATGGCCGTGGCAGGGCTGTTCGCGATCTTCCACGGCCATGCCCATGGCCAGGAGATGCCGGCGGACGTGCTGGGCCTGTCCTACGGCGCGGGCTTCATGGTCGGCACCGCGCTGCTGCACACCGCAGGCCTTGGCCTCGGCATGCTGATCGGGCGGATCGGCGACCGGGCCGGTCAGGTGGGCATCCGTGCCACAGGCGCTGCCGCCGCCATTGCGGGCGTCGTGATCCTGACCGGCGCCGTCTGACGTTCCACGAGAACGCATCGACCAGATGGCGGCCCGACCACGGCCCGGCCGCCATCCGGATCGAACAGCCGATTACGCCTGGCGGTCAGCTTCCTCCGGTATAGGCCACCCGCCAGATCACGTTGTTCGCATCCTCTGACACATAGAGCGCACCGTCCTTGGCCATCGCGATTCCGACCGGCCGGCCCCAGACATTGTGGTTCGAGGTGACGAAGCCGGTCATGAAGTCCTCGACATGGGGCTTGGCCTTGCCGGTGCTGTCGAAGGGGATCCGGACGACCTTGGAGCCGATCGGGTTGCCGCGGTTCCACGAACCATGCACGGCCACGAACAGGTTGCCCCGATACTCGGCAGGAAAGGCCGTGCCCGTATAGAAGTCGATCCCCAAGGCGGCGGAGTGCGCCTGGAGGAGGACGTTCGGGACGGTGACCGCAGGAATGGGCTTTGGATAGCTCGTCGCGTGCCGCGGGTCGATGTTGGTGCCGATATAGAACCAGGGCCAGCCGAAGAACTGCTTGTTGTCGACCCGGGTGATGTAGTCGGGCACGAGATTGTCGCCCAGCCGGTCGCGCTCGTTCACCGACGTCCACAGCTTGCCGTCGACCGGGGAGACGGCCATCGCCACCGGGTTGCGCAGGCCTTTGCCATGCACCATGGCAGGACCGCCAGTCGGCTTGAACGCCAGGATCGTGGCACGCCGAGTCTCGTCCTCACCGTTCTCCTGCACGTTCGAGTACGACCCGACCGACACGAACATGATGCTCCCGCTCGCCGAGAAGACCACGTCGCGGGTCCAATGGCCCTTGCCCGGCAACTGCCCGGCTCCCTGGGGCAGGTTCGGGACGATCGTCTCGGCCGGGCCGCGCGGGGCGTAGTCGCCGTTCCGGTAGGGGAACCTGACGACCTTGTCGTTCTGCGCGACATAGACCCACTGCGGATTGGCGCCCTTGGGGTAGAAGGCGATCCCGAAAGGCTTGTTCAGCCCGGTCGCGAACACCCGGTTGGTCATGAGCTGGCCCTTGGCGTTCGGGCGCAGCACCCTGATCCTGCCGGCATAGCTCTCCGCGACGAACAGGTCCCCGTTGGGAGCAGTACGGATCAGGCGGGTCACGGCCGTGTTGCGGTAGAACTCGGTGACCGTGAACCCTGGCGGCACCTTGGGCAGCGCGCCGGCGGGCCTGGGGATGACCGTGGAATGGCTCGTCGTGCTGGCCGATGGCCTCGGCAGGTCTGCCGGCGTGATCTGGCGGCACAGGCCGGGCCTGTCGTCCGCCCAGCTGCTTCGCAGCGCGGCACTTCCGGTCAGCCTGCCGGCCGAGCAGTCGGCGGCTTGGCTTGGTTCAGGGGCGGCAACCACCAGGGCGCAAACCGCCAGCGCGGACATCGACCACATGTGCCGGATGGACATCCCGGCTCTCCCTGATCTGTTCTGCTCGTCTGAGCTGGATTACAACGACTAGTTGTGCCGCCGGGTCGTCCCTTCACCTGGACAAATCGGCGCATGACGAGTGCCCGGTGGCAGGCACCGTTCACTTGGCAGGGCCGGAACTACGAAGGCCATGTTTCCGTTGATCGACCTGGCAATACTCGCTCGACTGCGACGGAGCAGGCATGGGATCGGTCGCCAGAGACGGAACACCGCTGCAGCACAGGTCGAAGGCGTCGGCTGCACGCCGTGCCGTCGACGAACGTCCATCTCCTCCCGAAGATGCAGGCAGCCCCGGCAGCGAGGGGCAGCGCGACGACGTCCTGAGCGCCGACGAGGTCCCCAGGTTCTCGGCCGATGACCTGGCGCTGGGCCGTCATGCCGCCAGGCCCACGGAGATCCCCGCGCGCGGCTGGTGGGCCGTGCTCAAGCGGGTCGCCCGCGAGGCCATTTCCGACGAGGCAGGAACGGCGGCGGCAAGCTGCGGCTTCTATGCGCTGCTCGCTTTGTTCCCGACCCTGTCGGTCGCCATCTCGCTGTTCGGGCTGGTGGCCGACCCCGCCACCGTCGAGGGCCAGCTCGCCGCCATCGAGGATGTCCTGCCGCCCTCCACGTTCGACCTGATCTCGGCACGGATCCATGACCTGGCGGCCGCCGGGCCGACCAAGCTCAGTTCCGGCCTCCTGATCAGCCTGCTGATCGCGATGTGGAGTGCCATGAGCGGCGTGAAGGCGATCATCAACGCCCTGAACGTGGCCTATGAGGAGCGCGAGAGCCGCAGCTTCCTGCGCCTGAACGGCGTGGCCTTTCTGTTCATGCTGGGCGGCACGGTCAGCACGCTGCTGGCGCTGACGGTGATCGTCGCCGTGCCAGCCGCGCTCGCCTTCGACTGGCTGGGGCCGCTTGCCTCGGCTGCGGTCCGTATCTGCTCCTTTGTCCTGCTCCTGGCGTTCGTCGTGCTGGGGCTGGCGATGCTCTACCGTTTCGCGCCGTCGCGAGGTCAGGCCAAGTGGCGCTGGATCACGCCAGGTTCCATGCTGGCGGCAGGGCTTTGGCTCATCGCGTCGCTGGCCTTCTCGTTCTATGTCAGCAACTTCGGCTCGTACGACGCCGCCTACGGCACGCTTGGCGGCGTCGTGGTGGCGCTGCTCTGGTTCTATATTTCCGCCTACGCCGTGATCCTCGGTGCCGAGCTCAATGCCGAGCTGGAACTGCAGACCCGACGGGACACGACCACGGGACCGGTGCGGCCAATGGGCCGGCGCAAGGCCTTCGTCGCCGACCATGTCGCGACGGGAGCCTGATGCGCACGTCCTGCAACCTCCCGACAGCTGCCACGTTTGCTGCGGGATGCTGGAGGTAGGTTGATGGCCGCGCATAGCGGATCGAAGAAGGTCATCTATGCCGCGCTGCTGGGCAACCTGCTGATCGCGATCACGAAGTTCGTGGCCGCCGCCTTCACCGGCAGTTCCGCGATGCTGAGCGAGGGCGTGCACTCGCTCGTGGACACCGGCAACGAGATCCTGCTGCTCTACGGGCTGCGGCGGGCGTCCAGGCCACCCGACCGGACACACCCGTTCGGGCACGGCCGCGAGCTCTATTTCTGGAGCTTCATCGTGGCTCTGCTCGTGTTCGCGCTGGGGGCCGGCGTGTCGTTCTACGAGGGCGTGGCGCACATCCTGGCACCAGAGCCGGCACAGAACGTCATGATCAACTATATCGTGCTCGGCCTGTCCCTTCTGTTCGAGGGTGTGAGCTGGTGGATAGCGCTCCGGGAGTTCCGCACGCAGAAGGGCAAGCTCGGCTACTTCCAGGCGGTGCGCACGAGCAAGGATCCCACCACCTTCACCGTGCTGTTCGAGGACAGCGCCGCGCTGCTCGGCCTTCTCATCGCCATGGCGGGCATCGCGGCGGCCGACTGGCTGGAAATGCCGGTCCTGGACGGGGTCGCCTCCATCGGGATCGCGCTCGTCCTGGCGGCGACCGCCATGTTCCTGGCACGGGAGAGCAAGGGGCTCCTGATGGGCGAGCCGGCACTCCCGAGCGTGCAGGCCTCGATCCTGCGGATCGCCCAGCAGGACCCGGCAGTGCAGCGGGCCAATGGCGTCATCACCGTGCACATGGGGCCGAACCAGATCGTGGCGGCGCTGAGCACGGAGTTCGAGGACCATCTGAAGGCGCCGGAAATCGAGTCCTGCATCGAGCGGATCGAGGCGGTGATCCGCGCAGCCCATCCGCAGGTCGTCACTCTGTTCGTGAAGCCGCAGACCATCGGCACCTGGATCACCCGGCGCAATCGCCTGGACGTGCTTCAGTAGGCTGATCCCGATCAGACCCGGATCGCCCAGCCGGTCTCCAGCTTCGGGCAAGCAGCGCAGCGCACCCCGCGCAGGTCGCAGAAGTCGAGTTCGCAGCGTACCTGCCGCCCCTTCAGGGCCAGCCCGATCCGGTCGAGCCGCTCGGTGTCCCGGCCCTTGACCAGCACGACGTCGCCCGGCTGCAGGTCGGCCTGAACTGCCTCCCAGGCGGCACGGATGCTGTGCTTCGCTTCGATCAACGAGCTGCGCGGCATGCCGGCTGCGGTAGCACCGGCCGCGTAGCGCTGGAACATCGGGCCGATGACCACGACGCGCGAGGCGACCTGCGCCAGGCGCCTGCCCCACTCGCGGTAGATCGGCCCCTGGCTGCCGGGCGGCTCCGAGACGGAGCCTATGACCACGATCCGGCGGCCGGGCAGGTCGGCGAGCACGTCCAGAGCGGCATGGATGGTCTCGACCGAGGACTTGAAGTCGTCCCGGATCAGCCAGGCACCATCGGGTAGGGGCTCCAGCTGGAGACGGCCCTGCCTCGGCGGCAATTGTTCCAGCGCGGCCACCGCCTCGTCGAGCGGACGATCTTGCGCCACGGCCACGGCGACCGCTGCCAGGGCGGGATAGACCATCACCCGGCCGAGC
The DNA here is from genome assembly GCF_036263595.1 of Geminicoccus sp. NCBI lineage: Bacteria > Pseudomonadati > Pseudomonadota > Alphaproteobacteria > Geminicoccales > Geminicoccaceae > Geminicoccus > Geminicoccus sp. The sequence goes on from NZ_DATAGQ010000231.1 coordinate 8,915, forward strand.
AGGCGAAGCCGCATCTCGCGCGTGGTGCCAGCCGCTTGAAGAACCAGCTTGGTGCCGCGTGGCCAGTCGATGGTCATCTCGCTGGCACGGATGTCGGCCGACGGATCGAAGCCGTAGGTCAGGACGCGCACGCCCGCCGGCACCGTCATCGCCATGACGTGCGGGTCGTCCCGGTTCAGGACGGCAACGCCGCCGGATCGCAGGGCCTCGACCATCCTGCCCTTCTCCTGCCGGGTGTTGTCCAGCGTGCCGAGGCTGCGATGGTGCTCACTGCCGATGCTGGTCACCACGACAATGTCGGGGCGAAGCATCGCCGCATAAGGTGCCATCTGGCCCGGGCCGTCGATCGCGACCTCGAACACGACGTGGCGATGCCACGGCCAGATGCTCAGCAGCTTCAAGGCGAGGCTGGCATAGGCGCTCCTGGCACGCACCGGCACCGGCAGGCCCAGCGCCGTACAGACTGCTGCCACGGTGCTGGTCTTGCCGTACGAGCCGACCACGGCGATGACCACGGCATGGCGGGCGAACGTGCGCCGGTGCAATCCTGCCGTCGGGCGAAGCTGCGGCCAAAGATGGTTCCTGGCGCCATGCCAAAGATGCTGGCGGCCTTCTGCCGAGGCTAGGTGGCGGAGCTTGCGGAACTTGTTCAGGAAGATCGGTGCCTGCATGCCAAGTCTCCCTTCACGGCGATTCTCTGTCGCCACGTGCATTCTTGAAGGTGAGCCGGGCCCGGTGACCGTGGGCCTTGGCCGTGCAAGGTAGCACGACTATCGATGGACGCCACGACTTCATGACCAGGCCAGTCGGCGGCCGTGAAGGAGGGAGGGCGAGCATGGTCACAGTCCTGGACGACCTGACGCGGGAGCGGCTGAAGACGGTGAGCGTCGCCACGCTGACGACGCTCCTGTTCAAGCGCGGCCTGCGCAACGTGTTTCTGCAGAGCGTGCACCCGGTGGGTCCGGGGCTGCCGCGCATGGTGGGGGAGGCCTACACGCTGCGGATGATCCCGGCGCGCGAGGATATCGACGTGCTGGAGGCCTACGCCGACCCAGCCCATCCGCAGCGCCACGCGATCGAGCATTGCCCGGCCGGGCAGGTGCTGGTGATCGACAGTCGCAAGGATGCGCGCGGTGCGTCGGGCGGCGACATCCTGCTCCGGCGACTGATGGTACGTGGCGTCGCGGGCATCGTGACGGATGGCGGTTTTCGGGACACGCCGGCCGTGGCGGCGCTGGGCTTTCCCGCCTACCACCAGCGGCCGTCGGCGCCAGTAGGCCCGATCTGGCATCACGCGGCGGACACCAACCTGCCGATCGCCTGCGGTGACGTCGCGGTCTATCCGGGCGACGTCATGGTGGGCGATGGAGAGGGCGTGGCCTGCGTGCCTGCCGGGCTAGCCGCGGAGATCGCGGCGGAAGCCGTCGAGGCCACCGCCTATGAGGACTTCGTGGAAGCCCAGATCAAGCTCGGCCGCCGCCTGCCGGGCATCTACCCGGCCACGGCGGAAAGCCGCGCCGAGTTCGAGCGCTGGCGGCAGGGGCAGGCCAGTTGAGGTTGGTGCCACGAACGCCGACGACATCAGCTGGATCCGCATCCGGGCATCCAGGCCACCCACGGCAAAGATCTCGACGCAGGCGCTGCCGTTGAAGTCGAACCTGTCGCCCTCCTCGGGCTCAAGTCCTCCTGATGTCGAGCACCAACCCCGTGCGCGGCAGGGGATCATGCGCACCGGCCAGCCCCAGGCTGACCGGTACGTTCCGGCACATCGCTTTACCTGGCGAGCAGCGAGCCCGCCTCTTCCTCGCTGAGCGCAGCCGGCCTGGCGCAGCGCTCGTCGATCGTCACGATCCGGTTCTCCTGGCTTGCGACCAGCAGGCCTTCCATCACCGCCGTGACATGGAGGCCCAGGCCGCCTGCCAGCCGCGGAGTCCGGCCACGCTTGATGGCCTGCGCGAACTCGGCAATGCCGAGGCCGCGGTCGTTGGCGTGGATGGGCGCGTCGAACGGATAGTTGGCGGCACCGAACAGATGGTCCTTCGTCGGCAGCTCGCGCCAGCCTTCGGCCCGCGTGCCCAGCTCGACGATGCCGCCCATGAAGTTCGGGTCGGGCACGCGCAGGCTGGCCTTGGTGCCGTACAGCTCGAGCGGCTTGTGCCCGTGCGCCTCGACGTCCCAGCTGGCGCCGTACATGACCTTGGCCCCGGCCTCGAAGTCGAGCAGGCCCATGACGGTGGTCGGGATCTGCGGCCGGATCGACTGGCCCTGCATTGGGCCCGGCGCCGTGACGACCCGCTCCTCGATGCCGGTGGCCGAGAGCGCCAGCACCCGTGCCACCGGCCCCAGCAACTGGACGAGCTGGGTGATGTAGTAGGGGCCCATGTCGAACACCGGCCCGCCGCCCGGCTGGAAGAAGAAGGTGGGCGAGGGATGCCAGTGCTCCATGCCGCGCGACATGACGAAGGCGGTGCCAGCAGTGACGGTGCCGATCTCGCCATCGTCGATCAGGCGGCGCGCCACCTGCCCGCCGGGGCCGAGGATGGTATCCGGCGCCACCGCGATCTGGCGGCCCTGGCGCTCGGCGAGGGCGGAGAGCTCGCGTGCACCGGCCAGGGATGTCGCGAGCGGCTTCTCGCTGTAGACATGCTTTCCGGCCAGCAGCGCCGCGCTGGAAACGTCGACATGCGCGTTGGGCACGGTGAGGTTCAGCACGATGTCAATGTCGTCGGCACCGAACAGGTCGCCTGGCGTGCATGCCCGCAACCCGTACTTGTCGGCCAGTGCCGTGGCTGCGTCGGCCCGCAGGTCGGCGCAGGCGCGCATCTCGATGTCGGCGAAGCGGGGCGTGTTGCGGCAATAGATGTCCGCGATCACCCCGCAGCCGACGATGCCGATCCCGAGCTTGGTCATGGATGGCGCCTCACCAGCTCTGCATGGTCTTGATGGAACGGGCGGCGAAGCGATGGCCGTCGGAGGGCTTGTCGTGCTCGGCGATCCAGTGCTCGGTGCCGGCCTTCTCCAGGGCGGGCACGATCAGCCCCCAGTCGAGCATCCCGTAGCCGACATCCGCCCAGCCGTCCTCGCCGTTGTTACGGTTGGTGTCGATGTCCTTCACGTGGGCGGCGACGATCCGCTCGGGATAGCGCTGGATCCAGTCGGTGGGATCCTCGCCGCCGCGCACCACCCAGGCCACGTCGCACTCCCAGAGCACGTCGTCGTCGGCGGCGAGCAGATGCTCCATCGGCCGGCTGCCGTCCGGCAGCTGCAGCATCTCGAAATCGTGGTTGTGCCAGGCGAGCCGCTTGCCGGCCGACTTCACCTTGACCGCATAGCCCGCGATCTCGGCAGCCACGCGCATCCAGCCGGGCACGTCCGCCGGGCGGTCACCCGGCTGAAGGAACGGAATGACCAGGACCTCCAGCTCCAGCGTGTCGGCGATCTTCAGGACGTCGTCGATGCCGGCGCGAAAGCGGTCCAGGCCGATATGGGCAGTGGGCGAGGTCAGGCCGAACCGCTTGATCGACGCTGCCAGGCCCGCAGGGTCGGGCATCAGCGCCCCATAGGGCTCGACCTTTCGGTAGCCGAGCTCGGCCAGCTCCTTCAGGCGGTCGTCGAGCGGCGGGAATTCGCGCAGCGAGTAGAGCTGCAGGCCGGGTGCGATGGGCATGGCTTGTTCCAGTTCGGGGGGAAAGGACGGTCAGATCCGGTTGCCGCTCGCCTTGGCGAACAGGGAGATCCGGTCGACGGGAAGCTGCAGGGCGATCCGCGCGCCGACCTCGACCGGGTGGTCGCTGCTCGTGCGGACCGACAGGAGGTCGGGGCCGGAGCGGCACCAGATGAGCATGTCGGCACCCATCGGCTCGGTCATCTCGACGACGAAGTCGGTCCAGACACCCTGCGGGGCCGGCTGCAGATGCTCCGGGCGGATGCCGAGCGTCACTTCCTGGTTCGGCTGTGGGCGCTCCTCGAAGGGATAGCCGTCCAGCCGCAACTGGTGCGTGCCGTTGGTGAAGGACCAGCCCGCATTGGAAGCTTCCAGCCAGCCGTCGATGAAGTTCATGCGCGGGCTGCCGACGAAGCTCGCGACGAAGCGGTTGGCCGGGTGGTGGTAGATCTCGTGCGGGGTGGCGAGCTGCTGGATCTTCAGGTCCTTCATGACGGCGATCCGGTCGGCCAAAGTCAGCGCCTCGATCTGGTCGTGGGTCACGTAGATCATCGTCGAGCCCAGCTGCTGGTGGAGGCGCTTGATCTCCACGCGGAGCTCGTTGCGCAACTGCGCGTCCAGGTTGGACAAGGGCTCGTCGAACAGGAAAACGTCGGCATCGCGGACCATGGCGCGGCCGATCGCGACGCGCTGGCGCTGACCGCCCGAGAGCTGGTCCGGCCGCCGGTCGAGCAGGTGGTCGATCTGCAGCATCGACGCCGCCTTGTTGACGCGCCGGTCGATCTCGTCCTTGGGCGTCTTCGCCATGCGCAGGCCGAACGACATGTTCTTGCGCACGGTCATGCGCGGGTAGAGCGCGTAGGACTGGAAGACCATGGCGATGCGGCGGTCCTTCGGCTCCTCCCAGGTCACGTTCCGGCCACCGATCCAGATCTGCCCGGTCTCGACGTCGAGCAGGCCGGCGATCGCGTTGAGGAGCGTGGACTTGCCGCAGCCCGAGGGGCCGAGCAGGACGAGGAACTCGCCGCGCTCGATCTCGAGGTCCAGCTGGTCAAACACGGTGACGGCCTGGAAGGCGACCGAGACACCGCGGATGGAGACGTCGGCCATGATCCTTATCCCTTCACCGCGCCGGCGGCGATGCCGCGCACGAACCAGCGCCCGGAAACGAAGTAGACGACCAGCGGGACCAGGGCGGTCAGGATGGTCGCCGCCATGTCGACGTTGTAGGCGCGCTCGCCCTGGGTCGAGTTGACGATGTTGTTGAGCTGGACGGTCATGGGCAGGTTCTCCCGGCCGGCAAACGTCAGGCCGAAGATGAAGTCGTTCCAGATGCCGGTGACCTGCAGGATCGCTGCGACGATGATGATCGGCGTCGACATCGGCAGGAGCACGTTGGTGAAGATCGTCCAAAAGCCCCCGCCGTCGATGCGGGCGGCGTTGAACAGTTCCACCGGCAGCCCGGCGTAGTAGTTGCGGAACAGCAGCGTCATGATCGGCATGCCGAACACGACATGGACCAGCACGATGCAGAGCATCGAGTTGTAGATGCCGGCCTGCGAGAAGACCCGCACCAATGGGTAGAGGAACACCTGGTAGGGGATGAAGGCGCCGGCCAGCAGGATGCCGAACAGGACGTTCGCCCCCTTCACCTTCCAGAACGACAGGGCATAGCCGTTCACCGCACCGGCCAGGATCGAGAGGATCACCGAGGGAATCAGGATCCGCACGGAGTTCCAAAAGCCCACCTTGATCCCGTTGCAGTCCAGGCCGGTGCAGGCCTCCGCCCATGCCGTGAGCCAGGGCTGCATGGTCGGGTCGCGCGGCAGCGCCAGGATGTTGCCCTCCCAGACCTCGGTCATGGGCTTGAGGGAGGTCACGACCATGATCCAGAGCGGAAGCAGGAAGAAGGCCGCGGCGCTGAGGAGGAAGGCATAGACGCCGATGCGGCCGATCGTGACGTGACGCGGGCGCTTGCCGGCCGGCTGGACGCTCGTCATGTGCGGCGCTCCTGCACGCGGATGTATCGGGCGTAGATCCAGGGGGCCAGGACCGAGACGACCACGATCAGCATCATGGTGGCCGCCGACGTCGCCAGCCCGATATTGTTGCGCTCGAACAGGTGGTCCATGACAAACTTGGCCGGGACCTCCGACGCGATGCCGGGCCCGCCGCGGGTCATGGCGACCACGAGGTCGTAGAGCTTCACGACCTGGACCGAGAGCAGCACGGTCGCGGTCACGATCATCGGCCCGATCAGCGGGATGACGACCGACAGGTAGACCCGCCAGGTCGGGATGCCGTCGATCCGCGACGCCTTCCACAGATCCTCGTCGATGCCGCGCAAGCCTGCCAGCAGGATCGCCATGATCAGGCCCGAGGCCTGCCAGACGCCGGCGATCACGAGGGTGTAGATCACCATCTGCTGGTTCACGATCCAGTCGAAGGTGAAGCTCTCGAAGCCGACGTCGCGCACCAGCTTCTGCAGCCCCAGCGTCGGGTTCAGGAACCACTGCCAGGCAAGCCCGGTCACCACGAACGACATGGCATGCGGGAACAGGAAGATCGTGCGGAACGTGCCCTCGGCGCGCACGCGCTGGTCGATGAAGACCGCGAGCAGGAAGCCCAGGACCAAGCAGCCCGCGATGAACAGGATGCCGAAGATGACGAGGTTGGCCGCCGAGACCGTGAAGCGGTCATTGGCGAACAGCCGGGAATACTGGGAGAAGCCGACCCAGTCCTGCACGGGCAGGAGCTTGGACGACGAGAAGGACAGCCGCACCGTCCAGAACATGCAGCCGAGGTAGACGAACAGGACGACGAGGGCGAGCGGGACCAGGGCAAGGGTCGCGCTGACGTTGCGCCGCCGGAACCTGGGCCGCGTGCGGGAACGTACGGCACCGATGGAAATCGCAGCCATGGCCTCGCTCCTGGGAGGATGGACCGAAGAACCGGATCCCGACCAGGGATCGGGATCCGGACGGGCGTCAGCCGGCGGCCTGCATCGCGCCGACGAACTTCTGGACGAACTCGTCCGTCGTCATCCCGGCATTGTTCCAGAACTGGGTGACGACATCGTCGATGGCACCCGACAGGTCGGGGCTGATCAGGAAGTCGGTGGTCGGCACCTGGCGCGACTCGTCCTTCAGCGCAGCCGCCCCCTTCTGGGCGCAGATGTCCATGCCGGACACGTCCACGTCCAGGCGGGAGGGCACCGAGCCCTTGATGGTGTTGAACGCGATCTGCGTTTCGGGTGCGAACATGACCTCGGCCAACTTCACCTGGGTGGCCTTGACCGTCTCGTCCTCGCTCACCGGGAACACGAACACGTCGCCGCCCATCAGGTAGCCGCCTTCGCCCACCACGGTGCAGCCATAGTCGACGTCCGGCTTCAGGCCGGCCGCGGTGAACTCGCCCTTGGCCCAGTCGCCCATGACCTGCATGCCGGCCTTGCCGGTAATGACCATGGCGGTGGCATCGTTCCAGTTGCGCCCGGGGCTGCCCTCGTCGGTCAGGCCCTGCAGCTTCTTGAACAGGTCGGCCACCTCCCGGAACTTCGGGCTGTCGACGGCCGCCTGATCACCGTCGCGGTAGATCTTGTAGTAGAGGTCGGTGCCGCCGTGGCCCACCAGCACCGAGTTGAACAGCGTGCGCTCCTGCCATGGCTGGCCGCCCTGGGCCAATCCGACCACGCCGGCCGCCTCCAGCTTCTCGCCGGCCGCCACGACGTCCGGCCAGGTCGCAGGCTCCTGGATGCCGGCCTCCGTCAGCACCTTCTTGTTGTACCAGAGCCAGTTGATGCCGTGGATGTTGACGGGGATCGCGTAGAACTTGTCCTCGCGTGTCACCGCCTCGATGAGGGCAGGCGGAAGCACGTCGCGCCAGTTCTGGGCTGCGGCGACCTCGTCCAGGTCGGCCAGGAGTTCGTTCGAGACGAGTTCGTCGAACTGCTTGCCGGTGTTGAACTGCATGGCGGTCGGCGGGTTGCCGCCCACGATGCGGTTGATCCCGGCCGTGCGCGCATTCGTTCCGCCGGCGATCGCCGTGTCGACCCAGGCGCCTCTGTTCTCCTTGAACTTCTCCGCGAACACCTGCACGGCGGCGCTCTCCCCGCCGGACGTCCACCAGTGCAGCACTTCCGCCTGCATCTCGGCAGCCTGGACGGCGAGCGGCATCGCGGCGGCCATGACGGACGCCAAGCAAGCACGACGAAGGGTACGCATAGATCTGGCCTCCCGGTGTTTATGATCTTCCCATTATGCAATCGTTTGCATGGCCGTTTGACAAGCCCCTTTTTTGAGTTCAGATCAATTTTATGAGTATCGACGATAACAGACGCGGCCGGTCATCTGCCGGCGGCAATGGTGAGGCTCGCCCGATTGCTCACCCTGGGCGTCGGAGAGCGACCAAGATCGAGGACGTCGCCGCGATCGTCGGCGTTTCCGCGTCCACGGTCAGCCGCGCGCTCGCCCGGCCGGACCGGGTCTTGCCTGAAACGCGGCAGAAGATCCTCGATGCAGTCCGGCTTACCGGCTACACGCCCAATGTCGCCGCCCGCTCGCTGCGGGCGGCCCGGTCGATGAACGTGCTGGTGGTTCTTTCCTCGCCACCCAAGACCGCCGAAGGCCATCTCGAGGCCGTGGTCACACCGTTCTTCAGCGAGTTGCTGCTGGGCATCGACCTGGCGCTGTCGGAACACGGCTATGCCGTGCTGCTCGGCAACCTCTACGACAGCAGGCAGCGCGAAGAGCGGATCGTGAACCTGGTCACCGCTGGCCAGGTGGACGGCGTGCTCCTGCTGCTGGGACGCATGCCGCACGGCTCCCGGCATTCGCTGGAGGAATCGGGCATCCCGATGGTGGGCGTGACCACGGCGGCGTCACCGGACCTGCCGGTCGTCATGGTCGACGATGCCGAAGCGGCCCGTACGGTCGCACGCCACCTGCTCGACCTGGGGCATCGCCGGTTCGGCTACGTCACCGGTCCTGCCTGGCACCCGATCGAGCATGTGAGGTTCGGCGGCTTTCTCGAGACGCTGCAGGCGGCGGGGATCCCGGCGGACGCGGTCACGCGCTATGACGGGGACTTCCGGCTGGGTTCCGGCAGCGATGCTGCAAAGGTGTTCCTGCAGAGCGCGGGCCGGCCGACCGCGGTCTTCGCGATCAGCGACGAGATGGCGATCGGGTTCATGAAGGAGATTCGTACCGCCGGGCTGTCCGTCCCGGCCGACGTCTCGCTGGTGGGCTTCGACGGGATCCCGTTCGCAGATTACTGCGAGCCGCCGCTCACGACGGTCAGGCAGCCCCGCGAGGTGATCGGGCGGCAGGCGGCGGAAATGCTGCTACGGCTGATGCGCGGTGAGCGGCTTGCGGCCGACGAACGCGTGGTGAAGCTGGACGCCGAGCTTCGTGTCGGGGGGAGTACGGCCCGGCCGTGAGCCGAGCCGTCCATGGTCAGACGCTGGCGGAATCACCGGCTGGAAGCTCGACCAGGTTCTTGCCGTGCCGATCGAGGCAGGCCCCGACCGTTTCCACGAGATCGGCCAGTTCACGCATATGCTCGCCGATCAGCGGGCTGGCCTGGTCGAGGCCGGCAGCAGCCAGGAGGAACTTGCGATGCAGGCTTTCCCGAAGCTCCGGGCTGCCCGTTTCCGCCAGGGCAGCGGTGATGCAGCGGGTCGCCTCGCGCGCCGCGATCGCCTGAAGATGGGCGAGTTTCGTCAACTCGATGAGTTCGACGCGCGCCATACCCGTACCCCTACCGTTGATCGACAACACGACCGTAGCAGCGGGATCCCGGGGGGACGGTAGGGTCATTTGCGACAGGTCTGCCTTAAGCCTGTCATGTGTTTCGCAACTGCAACAAAATTTCGGGCAACACGTATCAGGGGACGCCGGTGGCGCCCCCTGATCCATGTCGTCCTGGCCTTACCCAACCGGGCAGGCCATGGGCAAGCCGGGAGCCGCCCTGTCCGGGCGGCTCCCGTTGCCATCAGATCACGTCGCGGTCGCGGCGCAGGGCCGGATCGGTGCCGGCCAGGCCGGTGCGGTCGTCATCGACCTCGACCTCGGTCGAGCGCACGGTGTCGTGCACGGTCTCGGTGTGGGTCTCGACGTCCTTGCGGATCGCGATCTCCTCCTTGACGTGCGCCGTCTTGGAGACCACCGCCTCCTCGCCGCGCTCCACCGCCTCGATCGTCCGCTCCTGGAAGGCCGCCGCACCCGGCGCCACGTCGCGGTCGACCGGCCGGCGCTCGATCGTCACCCGCTCGGAGCGCAGGTTGACGTCCTCTTCCACCGGACGCTCGGTCACGTAGGTGCGCACCCGCACCCGGCCGCCCGCCACTTCGCGC
>NZ_DATAGQ010000232.1:0-12127 GCF_036263595.1 Geminicoccus sp.
TGATGGACCATACCGAGCTAAAGGTCATCACCAACAACCTGAACGTCGCCAGCCTCCTTTCCCAGAACCCGTCCTTCGAGGTGATCATCGCCGGCGGGCTGGTGCGTTCGCGCGACCGCGGGATCGTAGGCGAAGCGGCGATCGACCTGATCCGTCAGTTCAAGGTCGACGTCGGGGTGATCGGGATTAGCGGAATCGATCCTGACGGTTCGCTTCTGGACTACGACTACCGCGAAGTGCGCGTGGCGCAGGCGATCGTCGCGAACAGCCGGCGGGTCCTGCTCGCCTGCGACCATTCGAAGTTCGGCCGCACCGCGCTCGTCAGGATGGGGCATCTGGACCAGGTGCACGAGCTGTTCACCGACATCGAACCTCCGTCGGCCTGGCAGGCCTCGCTGCGCGCAGCCGGGGTGAGAGTTCATATCGCCAGCGGCGAGCATGTCCTGCCAGCTGCGTAGTTGCGTTCGTTTTCGATGATTTTCTTTTTCGATTGCGAACCCCATCCTGGCGCGATACCCGTTGTGCATCAGGGCGGCGACGAGCCGGCACGATACGTTCCGAGAAGGCGGCACCGGCGAGATGCCGCTCAGGACGTTGGGGATGCGCAGGCATGCGGGATCTGTTCGACCTTCTTGTCGTCGGCGGCGGCATCAATGGCGTGGGCATCGCCCGCGACGCGGCCGGCCGTGGCCTGTCCGTGCTTCTATGTGAGAAGGACGATCTCGCTGCGCACACCTCGTCCTGGTCGTCCAAGCTGATCCATGGCGGGCTGCGCTACCTCGAGTACCATGAATTCCGGCTCGTCCGTGAATCGCTGATCGAGCGGGAGGTCCTGCTGAATGCGGCACCCATGCTGGTACGCCCGTTGCAGTTCGTGCTTCCCCATAGTCCTGAACAGCGGCCTGCCTGGCTGATCCGGCTTGGATTGTTCCTTTACGATCATCTGGGCGGCCGTAAGATCCTGCCGTCCTCCGGCACGGCGCGGCTAGGGCCGACGCTGGAAGGCAAACCGTTGAAGAGTTGGGTCGAGAAGGCGTTCTATTATTCGGACGCCCAGGTCGACGACAGCCGGCTGGTCGTGCTGAACGCGCTCGCCGCCCGCGACCTTGGCGCCGAGATCCACACGCGGACGCTCTGCCGTCGAGCTTGGCGGGACGGCAGCATCTGGGTGGCCGAACTGGAGGACCAGCGCACCAAGGCCGTGCGGATGGTCAAGGCGCGCGTGCTGGTGAATGCGGCGGGACCATGGGTCTCGCATTTCCTCCAGGACAACCTGGCACTGGATACCAGGAGCCGCGTGCGTCTGGTCAAGGGCTCGCACATCGTCACCAAGCGGCTCTACGATGGCCGCCACGCCTATATCCTGCAGAACGACGACAAGCGGATCGTGTTCGTGATCCCCTGGCTGCGCGAGTTCAGCCTGATCGGGACCACTGACATTCCATACCAGGGCGAGCCGCAGGACGTGCGGATCTCGCCTGAGGAAACCCGCTATCTCTGCGACGTCGTCAATCGCTACTTCGAGCAGCAGATCGGCGAGGACGACGTCGTCTGGTCCTACTCGGGTGTGCGCCCCCTCTACGACGATGCCTCGGCCAATCCGTCCGCCGTTACCCGCGACTATGTATTCGACCTGAACGTTCCTGCAGGCGGCGCTCCACTTCTCTCGGTCTTCGGCGGCAAGATCACGACCTACCGCAAGCTCGCGGAGCACGCCGTCCAGAAGCTGGCCCCGCATCTAGCCGTCGCCGAGGGCGACTGGACCGCCGACGAGCCGCTGCCCGGTGGCGACCTGGAAGGCTACGATCCCGCTGGCTTTGCGATGTCGTTCTGCATGAGCCGGCCATGGCTTTCGGGGAAGCTCGCCAGCCGGCTGGTCTCGGCCTACGGTAGCCGCATCAGGCGGGTGCTGCAGGGCGTGCAGAGCCTAGAAGACCTGGGGGAGTGCTACGGTGCGGATCTATATGAAGCGGAAGTCCGCTACCTGATCGAGGAAGAGTGGGCGACGACGCCGGAGGACATCCTCTGGCGGCGCACCAAGCTGGGGCTGGTCGTCGGGGAGGAAACGGTGGAGCGACTGGGCGCGCGGCTGTCCGGGCAACATGCCCTTGGTCCGTCGACGGTCGACGCCGCATGAGCCTGCAGCTCGCCGCAGTCGAGAAGACAGTCTCCGGCATGGTGCACCTCCATCCGGTGACGGCCACGCTGGAGCCGGGCCTGCACGTCCTGCTCGGGCCGACCGGCAGCGGCAAGACTTCGCTGATGCGGCTGATGGCCGGCCTCGATCAGCCGACGGCCGGGCGGATCGTCCAGAAAGGTGAGGACGTCACCGGCAAGCCGGTCCGCCAGCGCAGTGTTGCGTTCGTCTACCAGCAGTTCATCAACTACCCGTCGCTCACGGTCTTCGAGAACATTGCCTCGCCCCTGCGGCTGTCGGGCCGCTCACAGGCGGAGATCGACGCCAAGGTGCGGGAAACCGCCGGGCTGCTGCACATCGACCATCTGCTCGATCGGCTGCCGGCGGAACTGTCAGGCGGCCAACAGCAGCGGACGGCCATCGCACGGGCGCTGGTGAAGGATGCCGACCTTCTTCTCCTCGACGAGCCCCTGGTGAACCTCGACTACAAGCTTCGCGAGGAGTTGCGCGCCGAACTGCGCGCCCTGTTCGAGCGGCGTGATGCGGTGGTCGTGTACTCCACGACTGAGCCACTGGAAGCGCTCACCATGGGCGGCTCGGTCATGGTGATGTTCGAGGGCCGGATCCTCCAGGCAGGGCGAACCACCGAGGTCTACCACCATCCCGCGTCGCAGACCGTCTCGGGGGTGTTCAGCGACCCGCCCATGAACCTGGTCGGCGTGCAGGTCGTCGGCGACATCGCACGTTTCCCGCAGGGCCTGGAGCTTCGGCTGGACCATCATCTGCAAGGCCTGTCCGATGGCACCTATCACTTCGGCATTCGGGCACCGCATCTGTCCCTGCGCGATCCGGCGGGCAGCCGCCCCTCCTTCCCGGCCGAGGTCGACCTGGCGGACATCTCGGGATCGGAGACCTTCGTGCATGTCCACGCACAGGACATTGCCTGGGTCGTCCAGGAGGAAGGCGTGCACGAGCACGAGTTGGGCCAGAAGGTGACGGTGTTTCTCGATCCCTCGCGGATCTACGCCTTCGGTGCAGATGGCGGCCTGCAGGCGGCGCCGCCGCGACCGATACCAGGAGGCGGCTGACCCATGGCCAAGATCACGCTGGCCGGCCTCGGCCATGCCTATCGGCCCAACCCGGCGGAGGACAGCGACTTCGCGCTGCTTCCCATGGACTTCGCCTTCGAGGACGGCGGTGCCTACGCCCTGCTGGGGCCGTCCGGCTGTGGCAAGACCACGCTGCTCAACATCATGAGCGGCCTGCTGCGTCCGTCCCATGGCAGGGTCCTGTTTAACGGCCAGGACGTGACCACGAAGTCGCCTGGCGACCGCAACATCGCCCAGGTTTTCCAGTTCCCGGTCGTCTATGACACGATGACCGTGTTCGACAACCTGGCCTTCCCGCTGCGCAATCGGGGCATCGACGAGACCTCCGTGAGGATGAAGGTCGAGGAAGTCGCCGACATGCTCGAGCTAGGGCCGACGCTGCCGCGCCGTGCCCGTGGCCTGGGCGCGGACGCCAAGCAGAAGATCTCGCTCGGCCGCGGTCTGGTCCGTTCCGACGTGGCAGCGATCCTGTTCGACGAGCCGCTGACGGTGATCGACCCCCATCTGAAATGGCTGCTCCGGCGCAAGCTGAAGCAGGTGCACGATCGCTACCGCCGCACCCTGGTCTACGTCACCCATGACCAGAACGAGGCACTGACCTTCGCCCAGAAGATCGTCGTGATGCATGCCGGCAAGGTCATGCAGGTCGGCACGCCGCAGGAACTGTTCGAGCGGCCGGCACATCGGTTTGTCGGCTGGTTCATCGGCTCGCCCGGCATGAATTTCGTTCCTTTGAAGCGTGCCTCCGACGGGCTGCGAATCCCGGGAGTCGACCTCCCGCTCGGAGGAGCGTGGGCCGAGGCGGCCGGCCGGTCGAATGGAGCGGCGGAACTCGGGGTGCGGCCCGAGCATCTGCATATCTCGGGCGCGCCGGGGATGGATGCGCTTCCGGTGGATATCGAGCGGGTCGAGGATCTCGGCAACTACGCGCTGGTTACGGCCAAGCTTGGCACCGTCCAGGTCAAGGCCAAGGTCGCCGAGGACGCACCCGTCGCGACCGGGCCAGCCTTCGCGCATTTTCCGCCCGCGTGGACGCGGCTCTATGTCGATGGCGCACTAGTCCACTAGAAGGTCCGGGAGGCAGGACTTGGACAAGATCGAGAATAACAAAGCCTGGTTCCTGGTGCTGCCGGTGTTCGTGATCGTCGCGATCTCGGCGATCATCCCGCTGATGACCGTGGTCAACTACGCGTTCCAGGACATCTTCAGCCCGCAGGACCGCTACTGGGTCGGCACCGAGTGGTTCGTGCAGGTCCTGGGCGACGAGGCCCTGCACGGAGCCCTTCTGCGCCAGTTCATCTTCAGCCTGGTGATCCTGCTGATCGAGATTCCGCTGGGCATTGCCCTGGCGCTGGCCATGCCTGCCAAAGGTTGGCAGGCCTCGCTCGCGCTCGTGCTGATGGCGCTGCCGCTCCTGATCCCGTGGAACGTGGTCGGCACGATCTGGCAGGTCTTCGCCCGCGGCGACATCGGGCTGGGCGGCTGGGTCGTGAACCGGCTGGGCATTCCCTACAACTATACGGCCGACCCGGTCGCGGCCTGGCTCACCATCGTGATCATGGACGTCTGGCACTGGACGCCGCTCGTCGTGCTGCTCTGCTACGCTGGCCTGCGCGCGATCCCCGACGCCTATTACCAGGCTGCTGCCATCGACGGGGCGTCGCCCTGGAAGGTCTTCCGCTACATCGAGCTGCCCAAGATGCGCGGCGTGCTGCTGATCGCCGTGCTGCTGCGCTTCATGGACAGCTTCATGATCTATACCGAGCCGTTCGTCGTGACCGGCGGCGGGCCCGGCAACGCCACGACCTTCCTGTCCATCCACCTCACCAAGATCGCGATCGGCCAGATGGACCTGGGGCCGGCGGCGGCGATCTCCATCATCTATTTCCTGATCATCCTGACGCTCAGCTTCGTCTTCTACAATGTCATGGTCCGGGCCGGCACGGGAGACCGGGCATGAAGCACGGCAAGAGCATCTGGCTGATCGTGTACTTCGTCTTCCTGGTGCTGCCGATCTACTGGCTCGTCATCATGTCCTTGAAGACGAACGAGGAGATCCTGGGCGCGCTCACGCTGATCCCATCCCGCCCGACGCTCGCCAACTACCGGACGATCTTCACCGATCCCAGCTGGTACATGAGCTACGTCAACTCGCTGATCTACGTGCTCATGAACATGACGATCAGCCTGCTGGTGGCGCTGCCAGCGGCCTACGCCTTCTCGCGCTACCGTTTCATCGGCGACAAGCACGTCTTCTTCTGGCTGCTGACCAACCGCATGGCGCCACCGGCCGTGTTCCTGCTGCCGTTCTTCCAACTCTACCAGGCGATGGGGCTGTTCGACACGCACATCGCCGTGGCGCTGGCACACTGCCTGTTCAATGTGCCGCTCGCCGTGTGGATCCTGGAAGGCTTCATGTCGGGCGTGCCAAAGGAGATCGACGAGACCGCCTATATCGACGGCTATTCCTTCCCCAGGTTCTTCTTCAAGATCTTCCTGCCGCTGATCAAGTCCGGCATCGGCGTGACGGCGTTCTTCTGCTTCATGTTCTCCTGGGTGGAGCTGCTGCTGGCGCGCACGCTCACCGCGGTCAACGCCAAGCCGATCTCGGCAGCCATGACCCGGACAGTGTCCGCGGCCGGCCTCGACTGGGGTCTGCTCGCGGCGGCGGGTGTGCTGACCATCGTGCCCGGTGCGCTCGTGATCTGGTTCGTGCGCAACTACATGGCCAAGGGCTTCGCCCTCGGACGGGTGTGAGGGAACATGGAAGCCATCAACACTCTCGTCCTTTCCATGGCCTGGACCTCACCGGTCGCGATCTTCTTCGTGGCCATCGCCGCCATGCTGGCGGCCATGACGGCGCTGCAGTTCGCGTGGCCGACTGCCGAACGCCGCGGCTTCCTGCCGATGACCACGACCCGCGGCGACCGGCTGTTCATCGGCCTGCTCGGTGCAGCCTGGATCCATCTCCTTTGGCTGTCCCTGTTCGCTGCGCCCTTGTGGTGGGCGTCGATCGTGGCAGTCTTGTGGTTCGTTATCGTGCTGCGCTTCGGCTGACGGCACGGTCGAGGCTTGCCGGGGCACGATCCCGATCCGGCAACGCAGTGGTGATCGAGGGACAACAAGAGACAGGGAGGTCTCGAATGACGAAATGGCACCTCGGGCGCAGAAGGTTCCTGGGCGGCACGGCCATGGCAGGCGCGGCATTCGCCATGCCGGGCATCATCCGTGCCAACGCAGCGGACGAAACGATCAACCGCTGGATCGACGAGTTCCAGCCGTCCACGCTGACCCGTGACCAGCAGATCGAGGAACTCACCTGGTTCCAGAAGGTCGCCGAACCCTTCAAGGGCCAGTCGATCAAGGTCGTCTCCGAGACGATCGACACGCACGTCTACGAATCGCAGACGATGGCGAAGGCGTTTTCCGAGATCACCGGCATCAACCTGAGCCATGATCTCATCCAGGAAGGCGACGTGATCGAGAAGCTGCAGACCCAGATGCAGTCCGATCAGAACATCTACGACGCCTACATCAACGATTCCGACCTGATCGGCACCCATTTCCGCTACAAGAAGGTCGTACCGCTCTCCGACTGGATGACCGGCGACGGCAAGGACTTCACGCTCACCACCCTCGACGTCGACGACTTCATGGGCAAGTCGTTCACGACCGGGCCGGACGGCAAGCTCTACCAGTTGCCCGACCAGCAGTTCGCGAACCTCTACTGGTTCCGCTACGACTGGTTCACCGATCCGCAGATGCGCGACGAGTTCAAGAAGGTCAAAGGCTACGACCTGGGCGTGCCGGTGAACTGGTCGGCCTACCAGGACATCGCCGACTTCTTCTCCAACCACGTGAAGGAAGTGAACGGCCAGCGCATCTACGGCCACATGGACTACGGCAAGAAGGACCCGTCGCTGGGCTGGCGGTTCACCGATGCCTGGCTGTCCATGGCTGGCATGTCCGATGTCGGCATCCCCAACGGCCTGCCGGTCGACGAGTGGGGCATTCGCATGGATGGCTGCCGCCCGGTTGGCTCCTCGGTCTCGCGTGGTGGCGGCACCAATGGCCCGGCGGCGGTTTATGCCACGCAGAAGTACATCGACTGGCTAAAGGCGTATGCGCCAGCCGAAGCGCAAGGCATGACCTTTTCCGAGGCCGGGCCGGTGCCGGGCCAGGGTGCGATCGCGCAGCAGATCTTCTGGTACACGGCTTTCACCGCATCCTCCACCAAGGAAGGTCTGCCGGTGATGAATGCGGACGGCACGCCGAAGTGGCGCATGGCGCCGTCGCCGCACGGCGCCTATTGGAAGGAGGGCATGAAGCTCGGCTACCAGGACGCAGGCAGCTGGACGCTGATGACCTCGACGCCGGTCGAGCGGCGGCAGGCAGCCTGGCTGTATGCGCAGTTCTGCGTATGCAAGTCGACCTCGCTCAAGAAGACCCATGTCGGGCTGACACCTATTCGCGACAGCGACATCCGGCACGAGAGCTTCACCGAGCGCGCCCCGAAGCTGGCGGGTCTGGTCGAGTTCTACCGCAGCCCGGCCCGCGTGGCCTGGTCGCCGACCGGCAACAACGTGCCCGACTATCCAAAGCTGGCGCAGCTTTGGTGGGCGAACGTGGCCGAGGCCGTGAGCGGCGAGAAGACCGCACAGGAAGCCATGGACAACCTCGCCAAGCAGCAGGACGACGTGCTGCGTCGCCTTGAGCGAGCAGGGATCGGTGGCGAGTGCGCGCCGAAGCTCAATCCCGAGGAGGATCCGGAGGTCTGGTACAAGAAGGCCGACGAAACCGGGGGCGAGCCAAAGCGCAAGCTGGCGAACGAGGAGCCGCAGGGCGTCACGGTTGATTACGACCTGCTCCTGCAGGCCTGGAAGGACAACAAGGTGATGCCCGACAACATCAAGGGCTGATCCAGGATCCGATCGGTATCATCGGCTGGGGAGCGGGCCACCGCTCCCTATTTTTTTTGCTCATCCGGTTTGATCGCGTTACACGCGATGCGGTTGGTATCCCGTAATCTAGGGTTGACAAACCCTGCCGCCCGCTGACCAAGTGGACGAGGTCTCAATACTGAACCATGATGAGCATCACGGCCGAAAGCGATCCCAGCAGAGCGGGCCAAGCCGATGATCATGGCTCCACCTTACTGGATTTCCCGATTGTCTTGATCGAGGTGGCCGGTGGCGGCTTCGCTTCACTTGTCGTCGTTCTTCAACATGCGTCGGCGTGTACCGGAGTATGTTGGATCCTGCTTGGTGCTGATCCGGTCGGCTTCGACCTCAATCTTCTCAGTCTGCCCAGCCACCGCCTGTCCGAGGGTGAGGATGTGCGGGTAGACGCCTTGTCCCTGATCTCCGACTCGTCGGAACTCATGGTAGATGGCAGTCGCTGGTACCGTTCTGGCAGCGACGCAACGCATGCCGTCGAACGCGGGCTGCCTGCCGGCGGGCGGCGACTAGGCCATCTTCTTCTTGGCTCCCAGGCAGCTCCGGGCGGCACTTCGCTGGCACGTGCGGTGGCAAGTGCTGGTGGGCTCACCGCATGTCAGCACGAGCGGATGGTCAAGATCTTCTGTCCTGGGTTGCCCGATGGCTACGTCCCGGTGCCGGCTCTCGCACCCTGGCTGGCGAGACACTGGCTGGCGGCGCCTGCCAATAACGCTCGAGCCGATCCAATCGGTGTCGATGCTTTCCAGCCCGGCTCCAGCCAGAGCTGG
This sequence comes from Geminicoccus sp., assembly GCF_036263595.1. Lineage (NCBI taxonomy): Bacteria > Pseudomonadati > Pseudomonadota > Alphaproteobacteria > Geminicoccales > Geminicoccaceae > Geminicoccus > Geminicoccus sp. The sequence goes on from NZ_DATAGQ010000232.1 coordinate 8,972, forward strand.
ATCTGTCTGATCGATGCGGGCGACCGAGTCCACCGGCTGCCCGACGACGAAGTCCTCGGCCTTGCGGCGGCCGGGCCAGGTACGGATCTCGCAAGCCTGATGATGGCGGCGACGCACCTGCTGGTCTCGGAGGCGGTGCTTGCCGCGCGGCGAAGCGGCAAAATCCAGCACCTTATGCATCTGCCGCTCGACGAGGCGGGTACAACCAAGCTGGTGGATCTGGTATTCCTGCCGCTTGGCCCGGCAACAAGAGCCAAGGGATCGGTTCTCATCCTTGCGTCAGCGACCCGGAAGCAGGAACTCCAGTCTGCCGGAACAGACGACACGGTGCCGCAGACGGATCGAGCAGCTTCCAGGAATGCAGTACTGGCAAAGCAGCTGACCGCTTCCCGGCTTCACCTGAAAACGGCCGTCGAGCGACTGGAACTTAGCAACGACCGGCTGCAGATGGCGTTCGATGATCTGCAGCGGGCACATACCGAGTTGGAGGCCTATGCGGCCGATCTGCGCGCATTGACCGAAGAACTCGAACGAATGAACCACACGCATCGCCAGAAGATCGTCGAGCTCGAGCAGTTGACGGCCGACATGGCGGGCCTGCTCGATTCCATCGACGTGGGCGTGGTGTTTGTCGATCCCGCCCTGCGTGTGCGTCGCTGCGCGTCGGTGGCCGCGAGGATGCTGCGCCTGGACGAACCGGGTGAGGGCAGGCCGCTGGCGGATGTCGCCGCGGGTCTGCATGACGACGAACTCGTCTCCCTCGTCAGGCTGACCCTGGAGAACGGTGATCCCTTCGAGCGTGAAGTCGCCTGCTGGGAAACCAGTCGCTTCCTCATCCGGGTTCTTCCGCACGCGGCAGCCGATGGATCGGTGGCGGGCGCTGTCGTCACGCTGATCGACGTGACCGCCTACCGGGAAGCGGAAGCGGGGCGGGTCCAGTCGGAGGAACGCTGGCGGCGGCTGGTGGACACGGCACCTGACGGAATCCTGATGCATGAGGGTGGCGTCGTGGAGATGGCGAACCGCTCGGCGTTGCGGATCCTGGCTGCGACCTCGCTCGAACATCTGGTAGGCCGCAAACTGATGGACCTCATCATCCCCGAAGGGCGTCATGCGGTCGAACGACAACTGGCCAAGGCTGCCCAGGAAGGGATCGTGACCGAACCGGCCACGACGGCGGTGCGGACCCAGGACGGAAGGCGGGTCGAGGTCGAGATCACCACCGCGACCCTTAGTGAAGGCGGCCGACAGGCATTCCAGACCGTCCTGCGCGACGTTACCGAACGCCGGCGCGCCGAGGCAGAGATCAAGCGCCTCGTCCATCATGACCGCCTGACCGGCCTGTCCAACCGCACGCTGCTGCTCGACCGGCTGGAGACTGCCATGGCCCGGGCCGCAAGGGACGGCCGCCACGGTGCCCTGATGCTGCTGGATCTCGATCAGTTCAAGGACGTCAACGACACCTTGGGGCATGCGGCCGGCGACCGGCTGCTCCAGATCGTCGCGCGCCGGCTACGGAGCACGTTGCGCAGCACCGACACGCTGGCCCGCCTCGGCGGAGACGAGTTCGCCATCGTCCAGACCGATCTATCCAGCAATGCCGGTGCGAGCGGCGCGGCAACGCTCGCCCAGAAGGCCCTCGACTCGATTGCCGAGCCCATCTCCGTCGACGACCACGACCTGTTCGTGACTTGCTCGATGGGGGTGACCCTGTTTCCGATTGACGCGACCAGCGCCGATCAGCTGATCAAGAACGCGGACTTGGCACTCTACCGCGCCAAGGCGGAAGGCGGCCAGCGCTTCCAGTTCTTCCTGGAGCAGATGAACGCGGAAGTGCTCCATAAAAAGTCCCTGGAAAGGGAAATTCTATAGTCCGATAGCGTCCCCAGTCGTCCCTTAGTCATTGAGCAGCCTCAAAATTAGTCCTTGCGCGTCCGAACAAGTCCGCGATTATCCGTTTAGGACAAGTACAGGATGCTGCTGCCGATGGCCCGTGCGCCGCGTGATCGTCGCCTCGAGAACCGGACCGCGCGGGCCGAGCTCAAGCCGCGCAAGGAGCCGTACTGGTCGAAGATCAGCCCTGGCTGTCTGATCGGCTATTACAGAGCCCGCAGTACACCGACCGGCACTTGGTTTGCCAAGTTTCGCCCTGTCGGTGCCAAAGGGATCACGTACAAGGCCGAGAAACTGGGTGCAGCCGACGACGTCGTTGATGCGAATGGCAGAGACATTCTGTCGTGGGTGCAAGCCAACGAGAAGGCGCGGCCGTGGTTCGAGATGGAGAAGCTGCTGGCCGCCGGCGACGGTGCAAAGCCGCTTACCATAGACCAAGCTATTGTGAACTACCTGGAGGATCTCAAGGCACGCGGAGGAAGCGAGCGTTACGCAAGATCAATACTGCGGAATCACATCCCGGACGCACTCCGACATCGCAAGGTCATGACGTTGACCGGTGCCGATTTTAACAACTTCAGGAACAACTTGGTTCGACTAGGCGATAATCCCGAACGAGTACGTGCGTCACGTGCCAGCGCCAATCGGATTATGACTATCCTGCGTGCGGCTCTAAATTTGGCACGTCGGCAGCGGCCGGCCGACTTGCCCTCCGATGCTACCTGGCGGACCGGACTGAAGGCGTTTCAGAACGTGACAGGTTCTCGAAATACCTTCCTCTACGCAGACGAGATCCGCAGGCTGCTCGACAACATCAACGACCCGCACCTATACGATCTGGTGTTTGCGCTTGCCTCATGTGGTGCGCGATACGGGGAAATGGCTGCTTGTCGTGTCGAGGATGCCCATCTTCACGCGACTGAGGGTGCAAGACTGCATCTTCCTAAAGGCAAGACCGGCCCGCGTACCATCGCGATCAATGACGAGCTTCGATTGCTGCTGACTCGGCTTATCTCCGGCAGATCTGGATCCTAGCCACTGTTCACGAGAGCAGACGGTACGGCTTGGCTTTCGAACAGTCAGAGTAAGCCGATGAAGCAAGCAGTAAAGGCCGCGGGGCTGGCACCTGAGATAACCGTCTACAGTCTCCGCCATACCTGGATCGCTGCTGCACTGATGGCCGGTGTGGAAGTCCGGATCGTCGCCGGCCACTGCGGCACCTCAGTCGCGATGATCGAGCAGACCTACTCGAAGTTTATCGGA
>NZ_DATAGQ010000233.1:0-3676 GCF_036263595.1 Geminicoccus sp.
CGGTACCCTTGCCAGCAGGAACGGCAAGGCCAGCTGTGACGCAGGCACAGTCAGCAGACCGCGCAGGTGCTGGAGCATCTTGATCGGCTGCCAGAGGGTGCCGGGAAGAACGCTTCCACCAGGCTCACCTGTCCCACCGCCTTGCGCACCATGATGGCCTCCTGGACTGCACCCCGTTTGGCTGGACAGGGTCTGGGTTGGGTTAAGCACTAAGTCTGCGGAACTCGGCAGGCGAATGGAAGCACAGCGCTTAGTGTGGGTGGACGGTGTTGTAGTCGTCCATCCAGGCCTGCAGCAGCTCAAGGACGGTAGCGGCATTCGGCAGGATGGAGAACTGCAGGTAGTCACGGCGGAAGGTGTTCACGAAGGCCTCGGCAATGCCTTGCTTTGTGAAGATCGGACTGGGGTGAAGCACAATCGTGGGCCAAGAGCGGTGGCCGTGTTGTGAGTGTCCTTGGCGACGTAAGCGCTGGCGTTATTGGACAGCCATTCCACCGGATGAGATGCCGTCAGGCTGCCAAAACGTTGCTCGCCGCAGGCGAGCATGAGGTTCTGGACCAGCATCCGCAGCAGGCGGATGCTCCATCTCCAAAGGAGCCAGCGTCAGGAGACGCTGGATGCTCGCCGGAGATGCCGGCCGCGGTGGCCGATCAGGCAATGATTTCCCGGTCACAGGCGTCGATCGCGAACAGGATGCGGACAATCTCGCCGCTCCGGCAGGTCAGCTCGAAATGGTCCGAGCACCAGCGGATGTCGGAAGTCAGGGCGACAACCACGCCGTCGTGTGTCTGGCCAGCTTGACGACCGGTGTGACGCTGCAGTGTGAGGCTGTGCTTCTGCAGGATGCGTAGCACGCGCTTAGGATTCACCCTTGGCAGGCCCTGCTTCTGGAGGCGGCGGTTCAGGAGCGCGATGATGCAGCGGTAGCCATACGACGGCCGCTCATCCACCAGCTGGCGGATCAACGGGAGGAGCTGGCTATCTTCAGTCTTGTTGTAGCGCCCGCGCCGCTTGGACGTGCGCGCCAGGCGCTGGATCAGGTTGGAGCGGGCAACGCCGAGCGTGCTGGCGATCGTGGTCATCGCGAACCGCCGTGCCGACCGTGCCACGACGGCAGCAGCGACATCAGTTTTTTTACCCGTGTCGCATCCAGGGCCTCTTTGAGGATCTCCACCTCCAGGGTCTTCCTACCAAGCAGGCGTTCCAGCTCCCGAACCCGCTTTTCCAGGTCGCGGACATGGGTCTGGCCGACCACTGGCTCATCGGCCTGCACAGCTTCGAAGCCGCCTTCCAGCATCCGTCGCCGCCAGTTGAACAACATGCTGGGCGAGATGCCGGCCTGGCGGGCGACCAGCGATACGCTCATGCCGGGCGGCATGCTCTCCTCGACCAGGCGTATTTTCTGCGCAGTCGAGAACCGGCGCCGTCGCTGGACGGCAGTGACCACCTCGATGCGCGGCGGAGGACCATTTGGATCAAAAGCCATGATCTTATCCATAGGCGTATGCCTATGCCTTATCGGCTATCGACCCTGTCCAGTTCAAACGGAGTGCAGTCCAGCCGCCATCGAGCATGTGTTCGCCGAGCAGCAGGCCAGGATGAGGCTGTTCATATGTACCATTGGCATTGCCAGGGCGACGATCAACATCGGCCTCGCTAACTTGGTCAACAACATGCGCCGCCTGACTTGGCTCGAGCGACAGGCCCTGCCCGGGGCTGGATGGCGCAGCGGAGCAGGAATGGACGGCAGAGCAGCCCCGAAGCGCCAACCCGCCGGCACAGAGCTGCGACCGCCGCCACTTTGCGGCCACGCACGCGCCGGCCCGACGCATCGGCGGGTAAATGGAAGTGTCCAACTGCACGCCTTGGTATTATGCCATGGCCAGCAGGCGTTCCCCATACGCCAAGCCTCCTCATCATCTGTCAGCAGACGAATGATCCGTTTCCCGAAGGGACGGCGATCGGGAGACCGCCGAGGGCGTGCCTCGATGTCCTTGTGCCGGGCCTTGCGGCGGGTCTATCCGGTCGCTTGCCGGAGCAGATCACCTGCTTTTCTTCGATCGTCAGCCGCTGCCTGGGCGCCTCGACGATGGAGGCGTCATCAGCTGGCTGCCGAGCGCAAAATAGCCCTGCTCGGTGAGAGCGTGGTCGAACTGGGCGAACAATTCGTGCATGGCACCGGCCGTCACCATGGCTTCCCGAGCCGAAGGCGGCGGAACGCCAAACCGCCAGATCGTCGAGTAGTCCGGCCCCGGTCCGCCAGGCCCAGGCGGAGAAAGCGCATGAATGAAAGCCGATCCCCCTCCGGAGCTTCCTGGCTGCTGTTCCTGCTGGGAACGGATCAATCGTCTTCTGACGATCGATGATCTGGAACTCCGCCTGCTCGTCCGAGAGGCCGTAGAGTGCCTGCAGGATCAGGATCTTGAACATCACTATCGGGTCGATCGGCGGCTGCCCGCCCATCGGGCTTTGCCCGATCCCTCGCCAGCCTGTCAGCAGAGCTAATAGGCTTCCGTCCAAACGATGCAGCGCCTGGCTCAACAATGGGCGAAAGATCTCGAAGTCGACCACGGCCCTCAACCGCTCCAGCGGATCACCTGAGGCACTTAACGCCGCGTAACGCTCATCCAGGTCGAACAAATCTTAGGTGACCTGCCCAACGCTGCCCTCCCATTGCCAGCAGAAGCGGATCACATCCGTGAGGCTACTTCTTCAAATTGTCCAGAAGTTCACCGCTGCCTGCCTATCCAGTACAACTGCAACTCCCGCACGGGGCAGTCGTCCGCCGCAATGCCGGCACCTGAGGCGGGGTACTATGGCATCCAAGATCGTCTCGGGCCCGGATCGCCGGACCAGTGGGCAAAAGCCGGTTGGCCTGCCGCGATTGCAGACCTTGCAGACGCCGTGGAGGCCGTGCCAGTCCTGGAGGTCACGGAGGCGGATGTTCGCCAAACCGGTGCCGCAGATGATGTTCTCGTTTCAAAGCACATGCCAGGATGTCGGGGGGGCATCTTGGGGGCAATGGGATCAGCGTGGGCTACCAGTGCAAATTGGAGATCGACGGGCTGCCGAGGTGATGCTTGTTCTGCCAGCAGGTCAGCCACGGAAAAATTCCGGTCATGCCAACAGGAGTAGCACCTAGCTTGCAGGTAACGCCTCCGAAGAGCAATCGTAGGCAGCTGGGGCATGGCGCCGGCTCAGTTGCCCACATGACTCACCGCAGCATTGCTCCTGGCACTGTCTGCCGCCGGCAGAAGCATGACGTGATGCCGTCCGCAGAGAGCCAGAAATCTTGAAGCGCTTGCCGACCATGACCGCGCCGTCGCCAAAGGCCGCGGGACCAGCCATCGGCACTGGTTCGCTCGTCCAGCCCGATAAGCGTGCGATCCTGTTGACGGCGATTCTTGGCTCGAGCCTGGCTTTCATCGACGGATCGGTGGTCAACGTCGCGCTGCCGGGCATCCAGCAGAGCCTGAACGCCAGTCCAACCGAGGCTCAATGGATCGTCAACGCCTACCTGCTGATGTTGGGGGCGCTCGTGCTGATGGGCGGCTCGGCGGGCGATCGCTATGGTCGTCGGCATGTCTTCCTGCTGGGTGTTGCGGCGTTTGCCGTGGCGTCCATCGCCTGCGCGGAGGCGTCCGATGCCCGGCTGCTGATCTTGGCCCGTGCAGGA
>NZ_DATAGQ010000234.1:0-3888 GCF_036263595.1 Geminicoccus sp.
CTGCTCGCCTACAACTGCGCCCGCCGACTGAAGACCCTCAAAGGCAAAAGCCCCTACGAGTTCATCTGTCAGCAGTGGACCATCGAGCCACAGCGGTTCAAAACCAACCCATACCATCACAATCCGGGACTAAACACCTAGCCATCAATGCACGCGATGCCATGCCTGAGGGCGGCAAACTCAGTATTACCACCCGGCTGATCCACCTGCCGCGTGATCCTGAGATCCAGGCTGGCAACTATGTTGAGCTAGTATGTTGAGCTAGCTGTTCGCGACACCGGAACAGGCATGTCACCGGAACTCGCTGCGCGCGCATTTGATCCGTTCTTCACTACCAAGGACGTAGGTAAGGGAACAGGGTTGGGCCTGAGCCAAGTCTACGGTATCGCCAAGCAGGCAGGAGGTACCGCTCGCATCGATAGTGAACCGGGTAAGGGAACGACGGTACGGGTCCTGCTCCCACAAGCAGATGTACCTGCCGACGCCGTGGCCGCAATAGACCCAGAGGCTGCTGAGCTGGAGCAGGCTGCGATGGTGCTGGTCATCGACGATGACCCCGACATGCGCCGAATCCTCGTCGAGCAGTTGGAAGCGCTCGGCTACCGCGTCCGACAGGTGGCCGATGGGCCGACGGGGTTGACGCTGGCGGCGGAAGAACGGCCGGATGCTGTCATATTGGATTTTGCGATGCCCGACATGAACGGAGCCGAGGTAGCCAGGATCCTGCGCGAGCGCTGGAGGGATCTGCCTATCGTGTTTGTCAGCGGGTATGCGGATACGGCAGCGATCGAGAGTATCCTGGGCACATCTACGCCATTGCTGCGTAAGCCCTTCCGGGTCGGGGAGCTGCAGGCGGTTCTTGTGGAGATCCTGAACAAGCAGCCCTCAAAGCCTGCCTGAAACTAAGCCTCTGATCCGCTGCGGCTTTCCGCGAACGCATCGGCCGCCCACGCCGTTGATCGACGATCCCGACCAGAGGACGACGACCATGGCATGGACAACCGACGACCGGCGCCGCTACGCGCCGGCCATTCAGGAGATGGTGCGGCAGGGCATGCTTGTCCGCTTGGCCAGCACGATCGATGCGCTCGATCCGCCCGCGCGCGTCGGGCGGCCGCGAGTCTGGTCGACCCTGGCCATGCTCCAGGCTTTGTGGCACGTGGCGCGCGACGACCGCGCCTGGCGGCGGCTGCCATTCTGCTCGCCTCCACACCAGACCGTGTGGAGCCGGCTCATGGGCTGGCGGCGACGGGCCGTGCTGGACCGGGCCTTACCTTAGCTGTCCTGGTCACTTGCCGTCGGCCGCAAGTGCCGGCCGACGGCGGCAATCGTCGACACGCAGAGCGTCCGGACCGGCCCCCAGCGCGGATACGATGCCAACAAGAAGGTCAAGGGCAGGAAGCGCGTGCTGATGGTCGACACTTGAGGGTGATCCGCTCGGGATACGGGGGGTGTCGGCCGACATGCAGGATCGCGATGCCCTGCACGCCCTGGCCCTGGATCTCGACGCCCACTTCTCCCTTCTCCTGGTCTGGCTGGACCGCGGCTTTGCCGGCGCTGATCCCGCCGCCTTTCTTCTTGCCCGCGGCATCACTGCCGAGATGGTCGGCACGGTCGGGCGCAAGGGGTTCCAGGTCGAGCCCAGACGCTGGAAGATCGAGCAGACCTTCGGTTGCCTGCAGCGCTATCGTCGCCTGCGCATCGACGACGAGGTCAGCCTCGAAACCTCAAGACATATGACCGTGCTCGCTTCGGTGTTCATGACTGGCATGCGCCTCGAGCGAATGCTGCACTCATAGCAGTTTCAGGCAGGCTCTCAGACTAAAACCGCTGGCATGGTCAACGAGCGACAACGCGAGCAGTGGTCCGCGGAGAGGGAAAGAGAACTTCGCTGGATCTCACGAACTCTTGCATCCTGACCGGCTTATCGAACCGCGACGTGCTCAGGTAGGCCTGCAGGATCATCGATGCGGCATAGCCGGTAGTGAACATGAACGGGATGCCGCGCACCCTCAGGGCATCGGCCGCCGGGAAACTCTTCTCGTCGTGCAGGTTGATGTCCAGGATGGTACCGTCGAGGATCGGGAGGGCGGCGAGCAGGCACTCGCCCTGGACGATCAGGATGCGACGAAGAGGATGAGATTCCCCGACACGTAGCTTGGGAAGCTACTGCTCTACCAGGACCGCCAGCATTCTTACGCGATCATCCATGCACGATAACCGAACTGCGGAGCCGGCTTGAAGTGCCTGAGGGCGTGCCACGTGCCGTCATCAAAGCCTGCCGCAAAGCCGGGTGCGGTCGGCACATGCCTGCGGAGGGCCTCCAAGGCATCTTCACCCCTTTCCCGTTCTGGGGCGAACCAAGCTCCCTCCCGGCACTCCCACTTGTTCCGCGCCAGATGATCAAGCAGATCCTGCTCGCTGACGCCCCGGCCTCCAAGAGCCTTTGCAGGCAAGATGACAACGGCGCTCATCCGTAGATCTCCAAGGTATCTGCACAAGCCAGGAGGATAGACGCAGTCAGCCTCAGGCGACCCAGTCGGAGAATAGCATGCGCGACGAGTTATGTGTTGATCACAGTGTGCGAGCGTAGCTGCCTCCTGCATTCATCTCGCCGCGGGCCGCTATTCCTCTGGGACGAGCTTCACATCGGCAAGCCTGTAGAGCCGCACCCTTGGCGCGCTGCCTTCTGCCCATCTGCTCTTGACCTTCCGGTCTGTCTCCAGCTGCAGAATAGCGGCATAGAACTCGTCATTGCTCACGCCGGCACGCTCTCGCAGAACCGGCCCTGGCAGTTCCGTCCGCTCGGCGAGCGCCGCCAGGATGGCTTTGTCGACTGGATCCTCAGCCATGGTGCTGCTCCCGCGCTTGGTTCACTTCCGCATCTGCTGGGCAGGCAGACCTGAACGATACCGGGCGCTAGCTGGTCACATCAACCACCGGCTGCCGCCGGAAATCAGCCATTTGGCAACCAAGCCAGCCATTGATGGGGCGGCTGGTACGCAGCGAGCGGTTGAAGACCTTCCTTCTGAGAACATCATGGGAACATCAAGGCTGGACTGCGGGCGCTTTTCATCATCTCGTTGCTGCTCCTGCCCAGCATCGGCTGGGCCTACCCGGCCAAGGTCGTGGGCGTGCATGACGGCGATACCGTCACCGTGCTCGACGAGGAGAAGGTCCAACATAAGATCCGGATGGGGTCGATCGACACGCCGGAGCTTGGACAGCCTTACGGTCAGAACGCCCGGCAGGCCGTCGCAGCACTGGTGTTCGGCAAGACAGTCGAGGTTGAACCTGTCGATCCCGACCGCTACGGCCGCACCGTCGCCGTGCTCATGCCTGGCGAAGAGAACGTCAACCGGGAGCTGGTTCGAGAGGGGGCGGCCTGGGCCTACCGGCAGTACCTCAACGACCCGGAGATGGTGAAGCTCGAGGAGGATGCCGGAGCGCACGAGCGCGGGCTCTGGCTTTGCAGGCCGACCAGATCATGCCGCCCTGGGAGTGGCGCAAGGCTGACAGGGTTCAGGCACAGCCGCCAAAGGCGAGCAGCAAGACGAACACAGCTGCCGCTTCTTCCAGCGCCGCTGGCGGCTTCACCTGCTCAGGCAAGCGCGTCTGCCGCGAGATGGGCAGCTGTGAGGAAGCTCAGTTCTACCTCTCGCAGTGCGGTCTCCGCCGGCTCGCTGGTGATCGTGACGGCGTGCCCTGCGAGTCGATCTGTTGGCAGGCTTGTCCTTGCCAGCCCTGAGGAGACTGGCGCGAAAGGCTCTGCAGTGCCTTGGGATGCCGGACATAGTGAGCGGTCGATGGCTTCGGGCACGTAGCACGTACCTGATAGCGCCGATCATCGAAGCCCCGGTCGGTCTTATACGAGGCCCTTGATGCCGT
>NZ_DATAGQ010000235.1:0-1796 GCF_036263595.1 Geminicoccus sp.
TGCCGCAGGAGACGTTCGCGGGCTTCGACCGGTTCGAGGCCCTGATCCGTGCCACCCTGCACACAGAAACAGGCCGTGGCTTTCGTCTGCAAGGCGCCGAAGAGCGGCGCCGTGGCATTGCCGCCGCGCTGGCACCGCTAAGCCGTGCCATGCCCGACGGAGACGTGGAGGCGCTTGCGGCAGGCATGCAGCTTCTCAACAGCGCCGCCGCCTGGGAATTCCTGCGCGACTACTATGGCATGGATGGTCGAACGGCCGGGGCCGTCGCATCACGGATCATGCAATGGCTGCTTCAGGGGATCGAGGCCGAGCAGCCGAGGGAGTGACTGTCAGGCAGCCGTGCTACCGAAGGTCATCAGCACCTGGTCGGCCGCCACGGCATCGCCTGCCTTGACCTTGATCGTCTCGACAACCGCGTCGCGCTCCGCCCGCAGCACGTTCTCCATCTTCATGGCCTCCAATACGCAGAGCTCCTGCCCTGCCTTCACCTCCTGCCCTGCCTCCACCGCCACCGAGACGATCAGGCCCGGCATGGGCGAAACCAGGAACTTGGAAAGATCCGGCGGCTGCTTCTTCGGCATGCGCGCGGCATATTCTGCTGCCTTGCGCGTACGGATCAGGGCCATGACCTGCGCACCGCGATGGGTGAGGAGATAGCCTTCAGGGCGCCGGTCGACCTGGACGAGCAGGCGACGGCCGTCGATTTCCGCAGATGCAATGAACCGGCCAGGGCTCCAGTCCAGCTTCACCGAGACCGCCCGCCGATTCACGGTAACGCGTGGCGCAGCGGACCCAGTCGCTTCCAGCACGAGATCGAACGGCTCCTCGTCCAGCGTGACCAGCCACTCGGCGACATGGACAGGCTTCCAGCCCGGCAGCTTGCCGCTGCCAGCCATGGCACGGTCCGCCTCGACTGTTCGCATGGCCAGCGCAAGCGCCGCCAAGTCCTCCTTCACCCGATGCGACAGCACCGTCCCCTCGAACCGCTCGCCATACTCCTCGGCGATGAAGTTCGTGGTCAGGCGGCCTTCCAGAAACCGCGGATGGGTGATGAGCGAGGTCAGGAACGCGATGTTGTGGCTGAGGCCGCGGATGACATAGGCGTCGAGCGCATCGGCCAGCCTCGCGGCCGCCGTGGCGCGATCATCGGCATAGGCGCAGAGCTTCGCGATCATCGGGTCGTAGAACATCGAGACGTCGAGGCCTTCGGCCACGCCGGCATCGACACGGATGCCCTCGCCCACCGGCGCAACGTACCGACGCAGGCGGCCGGTTGACGGAAGGAAGCCGCGCGACGGATCCTCCGCATAGACCCGTGCCTCGACCGCCCAGCCGGAAAGGCTCACGTCCTTCTGCTGGAGCGTCAGCCGCTCGCCCCAGGCGATCCGGATCATCCACTCGACCAGGTCCAGGCCCGTGACCAGCTCGGTCACCGGGTGCTCGACCTGGAGGCGGGTGTTCATCTCCAGGAAGTAGAAGTTGCGGTGCGCGTCGACGATGAACTCCACCGTGCCTGCTGAGTGGTAGCCGACGGCCCGCGCCAGCGCGACCGCCTGGTCCCCCATGGCCTGCCGGGTCGCCTCGTCGAGGAAAGGTGACGGTGCCTCCTCGATGACCTTCTGGTGGCGGCGCTGGATCGAGCACTCCCGCTCGCCCAGGTGGATGACGTGGCCGTGCCTGTCGCCCAGCACCTGGACCTCGATATGCCGGGGCTGCTCGACATATTTCTCCAGGAACACCCGGTCGTCGCCGAAGGAGGAGCGCGCCTCCGAGCGGGCCCGCTCCAGCCCCTCGGT
>NZ_DATAGQ010000236.1:0-45059 GCF_036263595.1 Geminicoccus sp.
CGGTACCCTTGCCAGCAGGAACGGCAAGGCCAGCTGTGACGCAGGCACAGTCAGCAGACCGCGCAGGTGCTGGAGCATCTTGATCGGCTGCCAGAGGGTGCCGGGAAGAACGCTTCCACCAGGCTCACCTGTCCCACCGCCCTGCGCACCATGATGGCCTCCCGCTCCACGCCACCAGGATCGAATCACAGCAACACGGCCAAGGCCAGGGTTTCGCGGCAGTTTCCAAGGGCTGCACAGCAAGGTCGCCAAGTCCCGATGTGCTACGAACACCTACCCCCAGATCTGCCGACTGTAGCCCCGGCACCATGGAGAACAGTCACACGGTCCGTGGCGTGCCAGGTTCATCGGTGGGCGCCAGCTGGAAGCGGGCGAAGTCCACCTGATCCACCTCGCCAGGAGACAATCGCACCTCGAACCGCCCGCCCACCGCATCTCCCGTAGAAAGCTCGTCACCGCGGTATCGCCGCCTGCCAGCCGCGCTTCCGGGAGCTTGCCCAGCAGGCAGTCGCCTCCGAGGGACAGGCCTTCGCCCGCTCAGCACGGGTAGCCCATGGAGGGATCCAGCAGGGTCGGCCCAAGCTGGCGGGGACCATCGCCCGGCGGCTCCAGACCGTGCGCGATGTAGCGGCGCACCGTCTTGCCATCGAGCCCGTACTGTCGCGTGATCGCTGACAGCCCCAGCCGGGGCAATCCAGACGTTGCCGCCACCTCTCCCAGCTCGACCACCGACGCACGCCCATCCAGCCAGAAGAGTATCGGCAAATTGCCACCGCCGGGCTTCCCGGCGCCCTCCGGAACCCCGGCAGCACGACCAACCGGAGAGATCCGCTCTGGCATCAACAGGCGCTGTCGTTCGAACGTCCCAAGTCGCCGCCATCAACGTCGCGGCCGTGGAGAGCGAAGCTGGGCGGAAGATCATCGGCCTGCACCTCGGGCCTTCCAAGGCGGAGACGTTCTGGTCGACCTTCCTCACGGGCCTTGTCGATGCGGCTTGAAGGTTGTGGAGTGGTAATCTCCATACCTATGAAGGGGGCCCTCGAAGAGGCGATCCGGCGGATGTCCGGCGACACGTGGCAACGCTGCCGCGTCCCTCTCGCCGTTCTCCTGGGCGGCATTCCTGCAGAAGCTGGACCATCGTTCCGCAGACGGAACATGGATGCGCTACGTGTTGGTACCCGTTCCCAAAGGCAGAAACATTGGCCGCAGCGGCACGGCGTCAGGCCTACCTACAGGTCGAACCGGAGGCAGCGCAGCAGACTCGGAGGCAGACCGCCCGACCAGCACCGCTGCATGCGAGTTGAGGCCATGGCCGGGCTGACGGTGGCAGCTACCGTGCCCAAAAACAGCGTGGCAGCATGCTGCCACGCTCGACCCACGCCTGTCGTGGCCGATGGAATGGAAGCCGTTGCTCGGTCATGCGTGACGTGCTGCCGCCTGCCAGAAGATGTTGCCAGATGTCACCGCTTCTTCAGGGCAAATCAGCGGTGCCGGGTTTATCGCCGAACAATGGGAAAGCGTGGGCGGCGCGGACAAGCATGCCTTCAATGTCAAGCGGCGAGTCTCCGGACATGATGCGCGTGCGCAGCCGCCAACCTGAAACGTCATAAAACACGTCCGGCTTTAGCTTGTTGTCCTCCCGACGGAGTGCCAGCCCAATTCCGCCCGCCTTGATCGCCAGTTCTGGGCGCTCGCCTGCGAGGATTTCCTGGTGAAGGCCAGTTGCAGTTCCAAGCGCCCGCTCGATAGGCCCCGGTTCTGACCGGATGTCGGCACTGGGCTGGATGCTCAGATCCAGAACACGCTGCTCTGAAGCCGCCACGCCGGCTGCCGCGCAGGTTGCGATCATCGGCACCATGAGCAACAGGGCGCATAGCCTCGACCGTCCTCCGGCGGCTGCTATCTGCCCAGGCTGCTGAAGATAGTCGTAGCGGAGCACCAACATCGAGATCTCCCGATCCGATCAGTCTCTCCGGCCTAACCCAGTACGCCTACACGTCAAGCGCTAGTCCAAAACTGCAAATCCGGCATGCGCATTCAGCTAACGATGTGACCGTAAGATCTCCATGTTCTGCCGGTCCATTCGGCCATCACTCCTTTGCCAGCTGTTCACTGAGCGCCGTTGCTTGCTCGGGTTCCATCTGCTGCATGGCAGCAGCAGCCTTGTCGTTCCGCATCAGTCGCGTGATCTGGGCTGCCTCCTCGGCGGGCAGCCCGTCGAGGATGGAAGCTGCCTTCTTCGGCTTCATTGCTTCGTACAAGCGGGCCAGTCGTTCCGTTCGCTCCGCCTGCTCCTGGTCGCGCCGCTGCTTCTCCTGGTCATGCTGAGCACGCAGATCCGCCAGTGCGGCCAGTTCCGCTTTCAGGGCCTTGGCCAGAGCGTGCAACGCGTCCTCGCTTGCCGCTACCTCCCGCTCGCGGGCCGCCAGGGCTGCTTGGCGCTCCTCTATCTCGCGTGTAGCGAGTGCGAGCAGATCAGGTGCCTGCGCTGAAGGAGAAGCTCTAAGCTCCACCTCACGTTCACCTGCACCCGGCTCGACTGAAGCCAGTTGTTCGACGACTGCAAGCTGGCCAGCATCCTCGGGCTGGCCGATGAGCAAGCCGCCCAGCGCCAGCGCCGACAGCAGAGCGAATGGCCAGAAAGGCCGGGCGAATATACCTCGAGAGCTACCTGTGCCAGTCGCCGCAGCCAGGACAGGGGTGGGCGCCATGTTGCCGAGGCGGAACGTTGCTGGAACGGCCGCGAGATTACTCTCTCCCCTTCTTGCAGGCATCACCGAAGATCCTTGATAGCTCTGCGGATCTGCTCGTGCCGACTCGCAGGCTGGACTGCCGCGGAGGGTGATTCAGCCACTGCCCTGGCCTCGAAGGCCGTTCCACGACCCGAGTCCTGCCCATCTACAACCTGCCGTGCGGATGCCAGCCTATCGTGGAGTTCCCGAAGATACATGTCGGCCTCCGCAGCGGCACGACGCAGGTCGGCGGCCAGCTGTTCACCGTCGACCCGCTGCCGTTGCCAATGACGCATCGTATCAGCAGAAGCTTCGCGCATCTGACGGATCGCGTTCTCGGCACGGGTGGTGGCGCCCGCCAGGTCGACGACGAACTTGCCGATCTCACCTCCATCCCTGCGCAAGGCCACCAACCGCCGATGCACAAGTGCACTCCAGCCAATCGAGCAGAGCAACAGAACCACCAGAACGCACTGGAGCGAGAGCTCAAGCAAGAGGATCCTCCCTCGTACGTTCGATCCTGTCCTGGACGCGAACGGCGAGGCGCTCTCCTTGCCGGCCCATGCGCCCGCTGAGCATCGGCACCGTCCCGCAGCGTAGAACGACATCGCTGTCGGGCTTGGCTGTCAGGAGCAAGAGCGAGCCTACCTTGAGCTGCATGACGTCCTGCAGGCTCATCACCTGCCCGTCGAGGACCGCGGAAAGTTCGACATTGGTCTGGCGCATCTCCCGGGCCAGATGGTTCTCCCAGATCGAATCCCGGCCGAACTTCTCACCCATGAACATCTGGAGAAGCTTGTCCCGGACCGGCTCCAACGTCGCATACGGGAGGAGGAACTCGATCATCCCGCCCCGGCTCTCCATGTCGATCCGCATCCGCACGACCACACAGGCATTGCCCGGGCGCGCGATCGCCGCAAAGCGAGGGTTGGTCTCGATCCGGTCGAACTGCATGTCGATCCTGGTCACCGGTGCGAAAGTGACCGACAGGTCCGCGAGAACCAGGCGAATGAGCCGCTCGACGAGCGTCGCTTCAATGGTAGTGTACGGTCGCCCCTCGATGCGCATGGAGGTAGCCCCTCGGCGGCCGCCCAGCAGCACGTCGACGATGCTGTAGATCATCGGACTGTCGACCGTCACCAGACCGTAATTGTCCCAGTCCACGGCGCGGAAAACCGCCAGCATCGCAGGTAGTGGTACGCTGTCGAGATAGTCTCCAAACCGGCGCGCGTAGATATTCTCGATATTGATGTCGACGTTCTCCGCGGTGAAGTTGCGAATGCTCGTGGTGAGCATCCGCTCGAGGCGATCGAAGACGATCTCCAGCATCGGCAACCGTTCATAGGTCACCTCGTCCGCGTTCAGGAGCGCGTGGATTCCCCGCCGTGCGACAGACTCCTTGGTGCTGGCAAAGCCAAGCAGATTGTCGATTTCGTCCTGATTGAGGATACGTTCCTCTCCTGGCGCAGCCCCACCGACCTCTCCGGCCTCGTCCGGGTCATCCGCGTCAGCCATCGCCGCCCAGGCGGCGGCCATGTCGTCCTCGTCCGTATCGTTCATGGAACTGGCTCCTTCGCCCAGGCGATCACTGCACCAGCATTTCCTTGAACAGCACGTCGTCGATCCGGCTCGGCTCCAAGGCCAGGTTGATGCGGGCCAGCATCTCCTGCTTCAGGCGATGCAGGGCAGCCGGGCCGCTCAGGTCGTCGACGGTCAGACCCCTCAGATAAAGTTGAAAGCTGTCCATGATGCGCGGGGTCAGTTGAACCACGGTGTCCGCCACTGGCTGGGCAGATACCTCGACCGCCAGCCTCAACTTGAGAAAGCGCATGCGTTTGCTGTCGGAGCTGAGGTTGACCAGGACGTCAGGAAGATCCACGAAGATGACCTTGGGCCCAACCGGCCCGCTCGGTAGTGCATGCCCGTCCTCGCCCGCAGGCGCATCGGCAGGCGTCTGGTGCTCTTCCGGCGACGCTGCTGCCGCCTCGGGTGCGAGCTGCTCGGATGCCTGCTCGACAGGCGGAGCGCTGCCGAACAGGCCGAGCATATAGGCGGCGGCACCTCCACCACCACCCAGCACGATCAAGCCGACCAGTGCCAAGAGGATGACCTTCTTCTTCCCGCCGGCAGGTTTCTCGGCTGCTTCAGGCCCCTTCGTCTTGTCCGCCATCCGCTGCTGTTCCCGTCATGTGCACCACGGTCCCGGTCGGACCTCGCTGTCTCGATTTCTAGCTAAACCGGGTTAACAAAGCGTTTCCCCCGCGGGCCCAAGATGGTTTGGTCGGCCCCGAGCGATGGCTTGGACGGCGCAGGGAAGGAGCCAGGATCGTGCGTGTTCAGACCGTCGAGATGCACACCGGGGGCGAGCCCGTACGAATCGTGGTCGGCGGGGCGAGCCTTCCGAGCGGGCGAACGATTCTGGACAAGCGGCGGGTTGCCCAGCAGGAACTGGACCCGTTGCGCCGGTTCCTGATGCACGAGCCTCGCGGGCACGCCGACATGTATGGCGTGCTGCTGGTGGAGCCTGATCTTCCCGATGCCGATCTGGCCGTGCTGTTCATGCACAACCAGGGCTGGTCGACCATGTGCGGCCATGCCGTGATCGCGTTGGGACGGTTCGCCGTGGACAGGGGTCTCGTGCCGCGCACCGAGCCCGAAGCCCGTCTCACCATCCAGTGTCCCTGTGGGCTGGTCGAGCTGTGGGTCGAGGTCCGGGGCGACAGGACAGGTCAGGTGCGCTTTTTGTCCGTGCCGGCCTTTGCGCATGGCCTCGACAAGGTGCTGGACGTGGCCGGAATCGGCCCGGTCGCCGTCGATGTCGGCTATGGAGGTGCATTCTATGCGGTCGCCGACGCCGGGCAGTTCGGGCTCGACATCCGTCGTTCACGCCTTCGCGAGCTGGTCGACGTGGCCGACGCGATCACCCTGGCCGGGAAGGCACAACTGGCGTTGGACCATCCGGACGATCCCGATCTTGCATTCCTGTATGGTACGATCCTGACCGACGACGGCGATGGTGAGGATGTGCCATCAGCCAATGTCTGCGTCTTCGCCGAGCGCGAGGTGGACCGGAGCCCGACCGGCTCGGGCGTCACCGCCCGGATGGCGGTCCTCCATCGTCGCCGCAAGGTCGCCCAGGGGCAGCGGCGGCAGTTTGCCAGCGTGACGGGCGCCGTGTTCAAGGCGGAGATCGTGACCACCGAACGGGTCGGTCTCCGGCCGGCGGTGCGGGTCCAGGTCAGTGGACGAGCCCATTACAGTGGCGAGAGCATATTCACGCTGGAGGACGACGACCTGATCGGCCGTGGCTTCCTGCTCACCTGATCGCCGCTTCCATCTGCCAAGTCACCGATGAACGATGCCGCTCCAGCCGCCGGCGATGAGTGCAGTGATGTCTGGCAGCACCCGGCCCAGGGAAATGCCCGGATACAGGAGATAGGCCGGCCTCCAGGTCGGATGGAACTTCGCCTTGAAGGCACGCAGGCCCTGGAAGTTGTAGAGCCGCCCGCCGTGACGGACGGCCATCCGGCCGAACTTGGACCATAGCGAGGCCAGGCGATGCTCCGGCAGGCCCGCGAGCGGTGCCATCCCCAGATCGAACCACTCGAAGCCTTCCGCCTTCGCCCATAGAAGAGTCTCGACGATCAGATAGTCCATCGTGCCGGGCGGGGCCTCGGGCACGAACCGCATCAGGTCGATGCCGACTTCCCTTCCCTTGCCGGCCTGCCAGATGTTGGCGAATGCCACGATCCGCTCACCTTGACGTACAACAGCGCAAGGTGATGTCGACAGATAGGCGGGATCGAAGCGGCCCAGCGAGAAGCGCTTCTCCCGGGTCTTGCGCTCGGCAAGCCAGGCGTCCGAGACCAGCCCCAGCTGGTCCAGATGCTCGTGGACCTGTGCCGGCGGCAATACCGCGAAGGTCAGGCCGGATCGTGGCGCCTTGTTGCGGACGTTCCGCAGCTCACCCCGCTGCTTCCCGGTCAGGTCGAAGGCAGCGAGACGTACCCTCGCATTCTCGCCGATCTTGATCGGACGCAGCCCCAGGTCGAGCAGCCAAGGCAGCGCGTCGGGACCGACCTGGTAGAACACGGTCCGTCCGCCATGGCGGTCCACCTGCGCGTGGAAGTCCCAGAGCAGCTCGGCCCAGCGCTCCTTGGGTCCTACCGGCTCGCCCATCACGACCCATGAGCGGCCCTG
Source organism: Geminicoccus sp. (assembly GCF_036263595.1). Lineage (NCBI taxonomy): Bacteria > Pseudomonadati > Pseudomonadota > Alphaproteobacteria > Geminicoccales > Geminicoccaceae > Geminicoccus > Geminicoccus sp. The sequence goes on from NZ_DATAGQ010000236.1 coordinate 6,933, forward strand.
GACAGCATACATCAAGAACGCCTCGCCGGTCCGGTCGAAGAAGAGCGCCTTGTCGCCAGTGAACGCGAGCATCGCGGTGGCCGAGCCATGGCGTGCGATGATCGGCCGGGCGCGCTCCAGTTCCTCGGGCGTCGCTGGATGAGGCGTGGCAGGCGGCGGGCGCAGGAGCTGGGCCAGCGCCACGACAGCAGCCAGAACAAGTGCCACGGTGGCGCCGCGCAGCGATCGCGACACGTCCCCCTCGAGGGTGAAGGACGTCCACAGATGCTGATCGAAGTCCACGAAGCGGTAGGCGAAGAACAGGATCCAGATGGTTGCCGCCAGGGCCGTCGCGACCGCGATCATCCAGCTGATCGACAGGCGCTCGTCCAGCAGGGAACTCTTGCGGTAGAACTCGGACCGGCAGGGCAGCAGCAGCACCAGAACCAGCATGAGGTAGCTGGCTTCCTCGTAATCCAGACCCTTTAGCAAGGACGCCACGGCGGCAGTGGCAAGACCCAGCGCCGCCAAGAGCCAGGCGCCATAGACGCGCCGATACAGGCCGCGTGCGATGAGCAGCAGGGCCGCGCCGACCATGCTTGCCCATAGATGGGACGCCTCGATCACCGCGAGCGGCACATAGGCCTGCAGCAGATCGAGCCGCAGCTGGCGGGCCGGCGTCGCGATGGACAGCAGCAGGATGACGCCCGCGATCCCCGTGAGGATGGCGAACAGGGTCGGCGCCATCGGCCCCACCGCCCGCAGGGTGACTTGGCCGACGGCGCCGAGCCAGCCGCGGATCCGCGCCACCTCCAGCGCACCCATGATGATGGCGCCAAGCAGCAAGGGGACGAGATAGTAGCAGATCCGGAAGAGAACGAGCGCCCCCAATACGCCGACGACCATGTCCGGTGGCGGCTGCAGGAGCACCAGTACGGCTCCCTCGAACACGCCCAGGCTGCCTGGGACATGGCTCACCACGCCCACCATGATGGCTGCCGTGAAAATGGTGATCGCAGCGGGCAGCGAGAGATCGAGCTCCGGCGGGAGCAGCACCCAGAACGCCATGGCGGCAGCGCCCAGGTCGGCCAGGCCCAGGCAGATCTGGATGATCGTCACGCCCGGCGTGGGAGCGTCGATGCGATGGCCGCGGACCTCGATGCCGCGAGGCTTCAACCAGCCCCAGATGATGTAGCTGCCCACTGCCAGCAGCAGAAGGCAGCCCAGCGTGAACCACAGCGAGGTCGGGACTTGCGTGGCGTTCCCGAGCGTTTCCGGAGAGAAGACCAGCACGAGCCCGGAAAGAGTGGCCACGCCGATCGAGAAGGTGAAGGTAAAGAACGCCTGGACCTTGGCGACATCCAGCGCGCCCAAGCCCTGACCCACATAGAAGCGGTAGCGCACGCCGGCGCCCACGAACGGCGCAAAGCCGGTACAATGGGCGATCGACTGGGTCACGAAGCTGGCCGTGGCGATGTGGAGCAGGGGCAATTTCTTGCCCGCCCATCGCAGCCCGTAGATCTCGTAGCCGACCAGGGTGATGAAGCTGAAGGCGGTGAGGGCCTCGGCCAGCAGCACGCGGTCCCAGCCGATCCGGGCGATCTCATAGGTGACGTCTCGCCAGTGGAACGAGCCCACCATGCGGTGCAACACCGTCACGGCGATGATGAACAGGCAGGCACCCAGGAGGTAGGGAAGGACCGACTTCACATGGGAAAGCCAAGTCCCCTGCTTGCTCGCCGCCACCGGCTTGCCGGTCGCTGCGTCGGCCACCTGTGGTGCCCTCACCAAGCTCCTCCACTGCGTCTTGCCAATCCTGCGAGGATCGTGTCGGCGATCACCGCATAATTCCCATCGAAGTGATGCCCACCGGGCCGCTCCACCTGCTCGAATCCGGCCGCTTCGGCAGCGCGGCAGCCGGTCTGGTCGGCTTTCTCGTCCGCCCCGAAGAAGCACTGGACCCGGTCGCTGTCCATGTTGGCGAGGTCCGGCGGGATCGGCCGGCTGTCGCTTCCCTTCAGGCCGACCCAGCCAGCGACGTGGAATTCGAATGCGGCCGTGCGTCCAAGGGCCAGAAGACTGACCTGGACGACCGCCGCCCGTGTCTCCGTTGCCAGGAGCGGCCAGACCGCCGGCAGGACGTCCGCCCCGAAGCTATAGCCGACCAGGACCAGTTGATGGGCACCCCACTGTTCCCAATAGTGCCTGAAGATCCGGTCCAGGTCGTGGGCCACCTCGGAGGGAGGACGCTTGGTCCAGAAATAGCGCAGCGAATCCAGGCCGATGGTCGGCAGGCCGCGCTCCACGAACACGGAAGCCAGCCTCTTGTCGATGTCACGCCAGCCGCCGTCGCCCGACAGGATCAGAGCGACGCTGGGTGACGCCTTGTCGGTAGGCAGTTCAACGAGCGGCAGATCGGACAGGGGTCGGCCGTCCTCCGCCTGATCGATGGCGAAGGCCCGGCTGGCCGCGACGGCGTCGATCAGGGCAGCCGGCAGGTCCTGAACCGGGCCAAGGTCGATCGACTTCGTGTTCGCCAACTGCTGTGACCAGGGAAAGGCAGGGTTGTGCCGCCGCCAGCGGGCATCCACGAACCAGCCGGCCAGAGCGTCCGCACGTCCATAGGCATAGGCATAGGCATAGGCACCCGCCCCCGACGCTGTTCCGGCGCCGGGCGGGCACAGGGACCGCTTGCTGTGGACGATCTCGGTGCCGTCCAGGGAGATTGCGCCCGCGAAGGTCTCGGCCGGCGCATTGGCCAATGCCAGCATGGCGACGGTGCCACCCTCGCCAACGCCCAGGAGGATCGGGTGGCGGTAGTGCTTCGAGTTCCAGGCGCGCTGCACGATCTTTCCGGCCTCTTCCAGATCACCCGCCACATAGTGGCAGTCGCCGGAGCCGGTGGCCGACGCGTCCATCCAGACCTTCAGGTCGATGCCGGCCACGGCGTAGCCCGCTTCGGCCAGGCCATCGGCCGACCGGTCCAGTTGGCTGGTCCAGCCGCTCGTGTCCGATATCAGGAAGACGAGGTCGCGGGGCTCTCCTGCCGGTCTTGCCACATGAAGCCGGGTCAGTCCTGCGCCTGCCGACAGGTCGAATTGCTCGGCAGCCGATGCCGCAGGCCACCAGCCGGCGAACGGCAGGAGCATCAGGGCGACAGCTCTGATCAACCTCTTCATGCTTGCCCTCTGGAGCGGTGGTGCGGAACTAGCGGCATGAGAGCTTCCTGCGCAACATCCTGTGCATCTGTGCGCAGATCATCATGACGAAAGCCTTAACGACGATCCTGGATCGATCAATCGGGCGAATGGCACAAGCCCGGCCGGGCTCCGATGAACAGTCGCTCGGCTCCGCGTCTTCACCTTGCCCGCTTCTCACGCCATATGGCGGGCATGAGCGATCATGTACCAGCACGTTCACGCACTGGCGACGTCGCCGCGTTCGTGGCCCAGGCGCGGGCTGTTGCCGAGAAGGCGGCATCCGCGCCGCAACGCGCGCGGCTGATGTTCGCCATCGACGCCACGCGCTCGCGCGAGCCGACCTGGGACCTGGCCTCCGGCCTGCAGATGCAGATGTTCCAGGCTGCGGAAGCCCATGGAGGGCTGCGTGTCCAGCTGGTCTATTTCCGGGGCACCGACGAGTGCCGCGCCTCCCGATGGCATGATCAGGCGAGACCGCTGACGGATGCGATGGAACGGGTGACCTGTCGGGCGGGCCATACCCAGATCGCGCGGGTCTTCCGCCATGCGCTGCGCGAGCAGGCCGCCGGTCGGATCTCGGCCCTGGTGTTGGTGGGCGATGCCTGCGAGGAAGCCGCGGACGAGGTGATGGGGCTGGCGGGGCAGCTTGCCATGGTTTCCCTTCCCGTGTTCGCCTTTCACGAAGGTGGCGACCGACTGGCGGAAGATCTGTTTCGGGAGATTGCGCGGGTGACGCGCGGCGCGTTCCACCGCTTCGACCATCACGCGCCCAGGCTCCTGGCGGACGCCTTGCGGGCGGTTGCCGTCTACGCGTCCGGTGGACGGGAAGCCCTGCTGCGCCTGGCGGAGCGGGAAGGCGGCACCACCCGGCTGATCGCGAACCAGGTAGGCCGATGATCCTGGTCGTCTGGTTGCTGGCGGCCGCGGCCGCGGTCGCGTTCGTCTGGTGGTTGCTTCGCAGCTTCGCCAATGCGAGGCCTCATCAGATCATCAGTGCAGGCAAGCTGTTCGCCGCGAGCTTCGTCGCCATGGCAGGGATGGGCCTGCTGGCGTTCGGTCGTCTCGGGGTCGTTGGTGCCCTCATCGGTGCTTCCGTGCTGACGGCCACCCGGATGCGTGCGCAACACCGGCCGCCGGATCCCTTGCCAGGCGACGCAGCGGACGAGGGCGACCGATCGGTGGTCGAGACGCCATGGCTGTCGATGAGCCTCGACCGTGCCACCGGAGAGATGAGCGGCCAGGTCAAGCAGGGCAGGCTCGTCGGGCAGTCGCTCGCCGCCCTGTCGCTCGACCAGCTCCTGGCATTGCGCCAGGAGATCGCGGCCGCTGAACCGAGTTCGCTGCCACTTGTCGATACCTGGCTGGATCGGGCCGCACCCGACTGGCGCGAGCGGGATCGAGACCAGCGTGGCGACGAGGCCACGTTCCACAGCGGGAACATGGACGAGGCTCAGGCACTGGACATCTTGGGGTTGCGCCCCGGTGCCGGGCGGGCAGAGATCGAGGCTGCCTACCGGCGTGTCATGGCCCAGGTCCATCCGGACAAGGGGGGCTCCAACCGCTTGGCGAGCCTGGTGAATGCAGCCAGAGCGTTCCTGCTGAACCGGGGATGACGGCCTGTCGCTCGGCCGGTGGCACGGCAGAGCGCGCCGGGCGCATGCCGACACGCGAACGAGGCCAGCATGCCGGTAAACGCGGCGATCCAGTTCCATGACGACAGCTTCCGGACGGACCAGCCCAAGCTGATGGGTCGTCAGGCTGCGACCGAGAGCTTCTTTCATGCTTGGCTGGCTCATGCGGATGTCGACGTCGCGGTCGCCTATGTCGAACGTGCGGCGGACCGTGCGGCCTTCGCCGAAGCGGTTCGCAGGTTCGATGGACATGATCGGCGCCTGCTGGCGGTAGCGACGCCAGCCGACAGCACGGCCGTCCAGGCGACCGGCGCGCTGTTCCGGCCTGACCCCCAGCTGGCCGAGCTCGCTTTCCGCCGACGTCGCGGCGACACGCGCCGCTGGTCCCTGATCGGCGTGACCCACACCACCGCCTCGCTCAACGCCATGAAAGCGTTGAGCGACCTCGTTCTTGGCCCCCTGGAGCCGTGGGATGCGCTGATCTGCACCTCGAGCAGCGTCCGTGCCATGGTCAAGCGCCAGATCGACGGCATGTTCGCCTATCTGCAGGAACGTCTGGGGGCCAGCCGCCGGCCGAAACTCAACATGCCGGTCATCCCGCTCGGGATCGATACGGCGACCTTCGATCCCGCCACGGCGCAGGCGCAGGCGACGCGCGTCCGGCTGCGGGCGGAACTCGGGATTGCCGAGGACGATGTGGCCGTCCTCTATCTCGGCCGGCTCAGTGCCTATGTGAAGGCGCATCCGCTGCCGATGTTCGTGGGCCTCGAGGAAGCCGTGGCGGCGGCCGGTGGACGCTTGCACGGCAAGGTCCACCTCATCCAGGCCGGCTGGTTCACGGATGACAAGCGCGAGGCCCACTGGCGAGAAGGCCAAGAGATCCTGGCGCCATCGATCCGGCATCATGTGCTGGATGGAAGGCAGCCGGAGGTGCGCGCCGGCATCCGCTTCGCGGCGGACCTGTTTGCAAGTTTTGCCGACAACATCCAGGAGACCTTCGGCCTGACGCCGGTCGAAGCCATGGCGGCAGGACTGCCCGTCATCGCCTCGGACTGGGATGGCTACCGGGAAACCGTCACCTCGGACTGCGGCATCCTTGTGCCCACCATGATGCCTGATCCGCATGCCGGCCTCTGGCTGGCGCAGCGCTTCGAAGACAATCTGGAGACCTACGACACCTATTGCGCGACGGCAGCGCTTGCGACGTCGGTCGACGTGTCGGCTGCGCGGGAAGCCTTCACCTCTCTCCTCACGGACCGGGAACGGCGTGGCGCTATGGGCCAGGCCGGACGGGCACGGGCGCGTCAACATTACGACTGGGCACGGGTTGTCCATGCCTATCAGGAGCTGTTCAGCGACCTGCAGAAGCAGCGGAGGAAGGCCGCGGCCCAGACCATTCGTGCTGCCGTCAATCCGTGGCGGCCCAACCCCTTCGACCTGTTTCGCGGCTACTCGACCCGTACGATGCAAAAGGGCATCCGCCTGCGGGCGACGCTGCGTGCGTCGTCCGGCAGTGGGAATGGAGCAGCACTCCGCCTGATGGAACTGGACCTGAACCAGCTGCGCGGGCGCGCGCCCGGCGATGGGCCGCAGGCCCGCGCCCTGCTGGAGGAGATCATGGCCAGCGGGCCGGCCGGCGTGCCGTACGAGACATTGCTTCGCCCGGAGATCGGCGGATCCGCCTCGATGATCTGCTTTCACATCGGATGGCTGATGAAACTCGGGCTGGTCGAGCCGGTGGCCTGATCGGCCTCATCCCGGGCCTGTGCTTGCCCTGGCTGGAACGTTGCTCTTGCGCCGGGCACTCCGCATAGATGACCGGCACGCCCTGGTGATGCATCCGTTCCCACTTCGCCGACAAATGTGAGACATGCACCACGCGCCCTTGCTCGCTACGATCTGCATTGGTCTCGTCCTGGCGTTCTGCTGTGGTGCGCTGGCCCATCGGCTGAAGATCTCGCCTCTGGTCGGCTACCTCGTCGCCGGTGCCGCCATCGGCCCGTTCACGCCCGGTTTCGTGGCGGATCAGGCCCTGGCCAACCAGCTGGCGGAGATCGGCGTCATCCTGTTGATGTTCGGCGTGGGGCTGCATTTCTCGCTCAAGGATCTGCTATCGGTCCGCCTGATCGCCGTCCCGGGGGCCATCGTCCAGATCGCGGTCGCGACGCTGATGGGCCTGGGACTGGCCACATCCCTCGGCTGGACGGTCGCGGCCGGCCTGGTGTTCGGCCTGGCCTTGTCCGTCGCCAGCACGGTGGTGCTGCTGCGCGCGATGCAGGAGCGGCGACTGGTCGAGACGGAGCGCGGCCGGATCGCCGTAGGCTGGCTGATCGTGGAGGACCTGGCGATGGTGTTCGCGCTCGTCCTGATCCCCGTGATCGCCCACGCCGCGCAGGGCGGCCCGGGTGTGGAACGCGTGGAGGTCGGCGCCGGACCGCTGGTCACCCGCCTGGACCTAGGCCTCTGGGGCATGGTGCTGCTGACCCTGGGCAAGGTCACGGCCTTCGTCGCCCTGATGCTGCTGGTCGGCCGCCGCCTGATCCCCCGGCTCCTTCACTGGGTGGCCCATACCGGCTCGCGCGAACTGTTCAGGCTGTCGGTGCTCGCGATCGCGCTGGGAGTGGCGTATGGGGCGACGACGCTGTTCGACGTGTCCTTCGCACTCGGCGCCTTCCTGGCCGGCATGATCTTGAACGAGTCGCCGCTCAGCCAGCAGGCAGCGCAGGAAACGCTGCCGTTGCGCGACGCGTTCGCGGTCCTTTTCTTCATCTCGGTCGGCATGCTGTTCGACCCGGCGATCCTGATGGAGGAGCCGGCCGGGCTTCTCGGAACGCTGCTCATCATCGTGCTGGGCAAATCGATCGCCGCCTACCTGATTGTCCGCGCGTTCGGCCGGTCGGCCGGCACCGCCTGTACGATCGCCGCCAGCCTCGCCCAGATCGGCGAGTTCTCGTTCATTCTTGCCACGCTTGGCGTATCCACGGGTCTGCTGCCGGAAGCCGGCCGGGACCTGATCCTGGCTGGAGCCATCATCTCCATCCTGCTCAACCCAGTGGTTTTCGCGCTGGCGGACCGACTGGCTCCGGCCAGGCCCGACGAGCGGAAGGAGCAGGGTGGGCGCCAGGTGGACGAGGAGGAGCGCGATGCACCGGTCCCGACATCACTGTCGGGCCACACGGTGCTCGTCGGCTACGGCAGGGTCGGCAGGGTCGTGGGTGCAGGCCTGCGTGATGCCGGCGAACCGTTCCTCGTGATCGAGGACCGTGACGGACCCGCGGATGCCGCACGCGCGAACGGTGCCGAGGTCATGAGCGGCAATGCCGCCGATCCGCTGGTGCTGAAAGCCGCCAATCTCGCCAACGCACGGCGCCTGTTCGTGGCCATCGCCCAGAGCTTCGAGGCAGGACAGGTGGTGGAGCAGGCACGGGCGGCGAATCCCACCTTGGAGATCCTGGCCCGGGCCCACTCGGACGCCGAGCAGGAATACCTCCACCGTCTGGGCGCCACGCAAACCATCCTCGGCGAGAGCGAGATCGCTCGCGCGATGCTGCGGCACGCCGGCGTCGATCCCGACGCGATGGCGCCAAGCGGCGCTGCCTGACCGGCGGCATATGCCGCCTATTGATCAGAGGACGTCGGACAGGAGCTGCCGGTAGTCGTCGGCCGAGGCCGACCTCGGATTCGTCGCATGGCTGTGGTCGGCCAGTGCGCGTTCGATCACGACGTCGAAGACGTGCCGGCCGACACCCAGGTCGCTCAACCGTTGGGGGATCTTCAGCGTCCCGTTCAGCCGCGCGAAGGCCTCGCCCAGATCCTCGGACGAACCAAGTCCAAGGGCGTCCTTCAGCCGCTCGATCTTGTCGCCGACATGCTCTGCGTTGAAGCGGACCACGCCCGGCAGAAGGATGGCGTTGAGCGTTCCGTGATGGAGGTGATGGTTCTTCAGGCCACCCAGCGCATGCGACAGGGCATGGACGGCGCCCAGCCCCTTCTGGAAGCACAGTCCACCTTGCAGCGAGCCCATCATGAGCTCCCAGCGCGCCTGACGGTCCTGACCGTTCTCGACGGCACGCTGCAGGTGCCGCCAGATCCTGCCGGCACCGTCCAGGGCAATGGCATCCGCCGGAGGATTGATGCGCGGCGAGAGGAAAGTCTCGACGCAATGGGACAAGGCGTCCATGCCGGTTGCAGCGGTCAGGCCAGATGGCAGCCCAAGCGTGAGGTCGGGGTCGCAAACGGCCCGCTTGGGGATCACGTGCGGGCTGATGAATCCAAGCTTCCGTTCGTCGTCCAGCGTGATCAGGGCCGCGCGTCCCACCTCCGAGCCGGTGCCGGCCGTGGTCGGGACGGCGACCACCGGGGCGACCTTGGCCGTGATCTTGGGCAGGCCCCCGAGGATCAAGGCATAGTCGGCAAGCGGGCCAGGATGGGTCGCGAGGAGCGCCACGCCCTTGGCCAGGTCGATGGGAGATCCACCTCCCAGCGCGACCACACCATCGCAGCCCTGCTCCCGGTAGATCTCGACGGCCGCGTTGACCGCCGCTTCGGTCGGGTTGCTCGGAACGTCGAGGAAAAGGGCAGGGGTGTCGCCGAGCAGTTCGGCTACGCGTCCGACCATTCCCGCCTTCTCCAGGCCGCGGTCGCTCACCAGCAGCGGGCGACTGATGCCCAGCGCCTTCAAGTCGTCGGGAAGCCCCCCTACCGCACCGAAGTCGAAGCGGACCGAGGTCAGATAGTTGATTTCGGCCATGAGCCCGCCAAAGCCTCCCGAAGGTTCCTGTTGCCTGGACGCGGTTACTACGTCTGTCCGCCCAGCAGAACCCCAAGTGGCGGATCCGGTGCCAATCGATGTCGAGGTCGACACGATGTTTGCCTGCCGCCACGACCTGATCTGGCCGGCACCGGTTCGGCCGGCAGATGGCCTGCGGATGCCATGGCCCATCCGGTGGTGTGAAGCAGCCTGGGGATCCATTTCCCGGTTTGACATCGCACACCTCGGACAATACTCGTCTATTCTATGGTTTCCGCATCATCATCGAATAAATCGCCGACATCGAGCCCACAGCAGTAAAGACACTTGCCCCTTTGCATGGTGGAGCGAGGTGAACATGAACTGCTGTTCTGATTTCAGGCGCGATATGCGTCGGAATCTCAAGGGTTCTCTGCGGCTGTCTCGATGGGCTCTTGTGCTGGCCGTGGCCAACATGCTGGCCAGTCCCGCGGAGGCGCAGGAAGCGAATTCCAGGCACAAGCTTGGTGCCTGGTCGGACCTGGCGCCATGGCCCGTCAACCCGATCCACATGGTGCTCACGCGCGATGGCCGGGTCATGAGCTATGGCGGTACCGCCAGCGGTGCCGCGACCGCCTACTACAGCTACGACATCTGGAACTACCAGGACGGGCTGGCCGGCACCCACCTGACGCTCCTGAACGGAACCGCGACCGACATCTTCTGCAGCGCCCAGGTCCTCCTGCCGCAGGTCGGCGACATCCTCATTGCCGGCGGCGACAGCCGCACCCCGGATCCGGACGACAACGGGATCGACAGTTCGACCATCTACCGGACCAGGACCAAGACGCTCGTCAAGGGCCGGCGCATGAACCGGGAGCGCTGGTATGCGACGGCCACCACGCTGCCCAATGGGGAGACGTACATCCAGGGAGGCGACAAGGGCACGGACCGACCGGAGATCCGCGGGACGGACGGCACGTTCCGCCTTCTGGTCGACGCCGATACCAGCACCTTGTCCTATTACTACCCGCGCAACTGGGTGGCCCCGGACGGGCGCATCTTCGGCTATGCCAACCGCTCCATGTACTATGTGGACTGGCGCGGCAGCGGCTCGGTCACCATGCTGGGGAAGATGGCGACCTCGGGGCCGGGCTGGGAGACCTCGACCGAAGCCATGTATGCTCCAGGCAAGATCCTGCGCCTGGGCGGTGGCGGAACGGAGGGCGCGGCATCCAAGAACGCGATCACGATCGAGCTGAATGCGGTCCCGCCGAAGATCCAGGCGACCAGCCGCGTTCCGTTCGGGCTGCACTGGGGCACGGCCACGGTCGCCGCGGACGGCAAGGTCGTCGTCACGGGTGGCTCGGCAGGGAAGAACAAGCTGGTCGGTGTGAACAGCAATGCCCTGATCTGGAATCCGGCCACTGGCACATGGACGGCCGGCGCAGCGACAATGTCAGGGAAGGCCCGCCTCTATCATTCGAGCGCCATCCTGCTTCCCGTTGCGTCGATCCTGGTGGCAGGCGGCGGCGCGCCAGGACCGCAGACCAACCTGAACGCCGAGATCTATTATCCACCCTATCTGTACGATGCCCTGGGCGAGCCGGCTGTCCGTCCCACCATCACCGGCACCTCCACCAACCTGAAGATCAGAGGTACGGTGAGGCTGACCGTGGGAGACGGCTCCAGGATCGCCCGCGTCACCCTGGTGAAGACGGGATCGGTGACCCACAGCTTCAACATGGACCAAAAGTTCCTGGACCTGCGGTTCACGCGCTCCGGCAACACGATCACCGCGAGACTGCCGGCCAGCAACAACCTGGCACCGCCCGGCTACTACCTCCTGTTCGTCATCGACCGCGACGGGGTGCCGTCGATCGGCAAAGTTCTCCCCATGTATATCTCTTCGTCCTGAAGCAATCCGCGGTCCTGCAGCCAGGCAGCGCAATTCCAGGCTGCCCTAGGCCCGCCGCCGCCGTCGCCGGCCATCGCCCTCATCGTGGGCAAGCTCCTTGGGAGCAGGAAGGGCCACCGCCCTGGTCAGATGGACGTACTCCGCCGTCTTGTGCGGGAAGGCCATCGCCTCGACGAAGTGCTGCTGGAAGCGTGGCTCGATCGCCGTCTCGATCTTCTCGATCCGCTTGACCACCCGCTCGATCTCCCGGCGCGCCTGCTTGTTCAGGAGCGCGATGCGGGCACCCGTTCCAGCGGCGTTGCCGGCGGCCTGTACCTTCGCGAGGTCGCAGTCCGGGATGAGGCCCAGCACCATGGCGTAGGTCGTGTCGATATGGCTGCCGAACGCACCGGCCAGGGTCACGCGGTCGACCTTCTCGACGCCGAAATGCTCCATCAGCAGCTTCGACCCGGCATAGAGCGCGGCCTTGGCCAGTTGGATGGCGCGTACATCGGTCTGCGTGATGCGGATCCTCGGCTCGCCCTCCTGCAGCACGTAGGAGAACGTGCGGCCGTCGGCCTCGATCCTGGCCGTGCGGGTGGCCATGCCACCGTCGATGACGCCGTCCCTGCTGATGATCCCGGCCAGGAACATCTCGGCCAGGACCTCGATGATTCCGGACCCGCAGATCCCGGTGACGCCGGTCCTGCCTGTCGCCTCGGCAAAGCCCGACTCGTTCGACCACAGGTCCGAACCGATCACCTTGAAGCGCGGCTCCAGCGTCTCACGGTCGATCCGGACACGCTCGATGGCCCCAGGTGCCGCCCGCTGGCCACCGGAGATCTGCGCACCCTCGAAGGCCGGGCCCGTCGGCGAGGAGCAGGCCAGCAACTTGTTCCGGTCGCCCAGCACGATCTCCGCATTGGTGCCCACGTCCACCACCAGGCTGACGTCATCGCGCAGGTAGGGCGTCTCCGACAGCACCACGCCAGCCGCGTCCGCCCCGACATGCCCGGCGATGCACGGCAGCACGTAGATGCTGGCACCGCGATTCATCGCGCCGTCCAGGTCCAGATCCGAGGCTCGGAGGTTCATCGCGCTGTCCAGCGCCAGGGCAAAGGGCGCGCCCCCAAGTTCCGTCGGATCGATCCCCAGCAGCAGATGGTGCATCACGGGGTTGCCGACGAAGACCGCCTCCATGATCAGGTCGCGCTCGATCTTCGCCTCGGCGGCAACCTCGCCTGTCACCGCTGCCAGCGCCTCGCGGACAGCTTGGGTCATCTCGACTTCGCCGCCCGGGTTCATCATCACGTAGGAGACCCGGCTCATCAGATCCTCGCCGAACCTGATCTGCGGGTTCATGAGCCCGGAGGAGGCCACGACCTCACCCGTCGAAAGATCGCAAAGATGCGCCGCGATCGTCGTGGAGCCGATGTCCACGGCAAGGCCGTAGGCGCGGTCGGTGAAGCCCGGCCAGATCTCGACCAGCCGCTTGCGGTCATGGACCGCTGCGGTCACCTTCCACTCGCCCTTGCGCAGCGTCTTCTGCAGCCTCTGCAGCACATGGAGGTCCGCCGTCAGGCCTTCGAGCTGCCACTGCTCCCGCAGCGCTTCGAGCAGCCGCTCGAAGTCGCCGCGCGGGTCGTGCATGTCGGGTTCCTGCACCTCGACGAAGTGGAGCGTCGTGCTGGGATCGAGCGCGATCTCTCGCACCTCCGCCCGCTTGCGCACCACCTGCTTGTGGACCTGGCTTTCCGGCGGCACGTCGATCACGACGTCGCCTTCAAGGATCGTCTGGCAGGACAGCCGGCGGCCCTCGATCAGGCCCTTGCGGCTGCGATAGCGCTCCTCGGTCGCGGTGAACGGGCCGACATGCTCGGCCGAGGAATCGATGCCGTGCTTGGCGAAGGAGCCCTGGCCGACGGTGATCTGGCAGCGGCCGCAAAGGGCGCGCCCGCCGCAGACCGAATCGATGTCGACGCCCAGCTTGCGGGCAGCCTCCAGGAGCCTGGTGCCGACTGGAAAGCGGCCCCGTTTGCCGGACGGCGTGAAGACGACCAGGGCTTCGCTCACGCCGCAGTCCCGCCTGTTGCCACGTCGGCCACGGCCTCGCTCGGACGGCGCCGGCGCCGCTCGGTGCGATCACCCCGGCCGCCTTCGGCAGGAGGCTCCCGGAACTTCTGCAGCCAGCGGGCGCAGTGCGGATCGTTGCCGAGCATGACGTCCGCTCCCATGATCCCGTTCATCTCCTCCGGATGGAGCGGGTTCAGGATCGCCGAGGTCATGCCCGCACCGGCTGCCATGGCCAGGAAGATCGAGTTCAGCCCGTGCCGGTTCGGCAGGCCGAAGCTGACGTTCGAGGCGCCACAGGTCGTGTTGACCTTGAGCTCTTCGCGAAGGCGGCGGATGAGCCGGAACGCAGCGTTGCCCGCCCCGCCGAGCGCGCCGATCGGCATGACCAGCGGATCGACCACGATGTCGTGCGGCTTGATCCCATAGTCGGCTGCGTGGTGGACGATCTTCTTGGCGACCTCGAAGCGAACGTCCGGATCCTCGGAAATGCCGGTCTCGTCGTTCGAGATCGCCACCACGGCACAATCATATTTCTTCACCAGCGGCAGCACCGCCTCGAGCCGCTCTTCCTCCCCGGTGACGGAGTTGAGCAGGGGACGTCCCTGGTAGACGGCGAGTCCGGCTTCCAGGGCGGCCACGATCGAGCTGTCGATCGAAAGCGGCACGTCGGTCAGCGACTGTACCAGCTTGATGGTGGCGGCCAGGATGGCCGGCTCGTCGGCCAAGGGAATGCCGGCATTCACGTCGAGCATGTGTGCCCCCGCAGCCACCTGGGCCAGGGTGTCCTGCTCGACGGTGGAGAAGTCACCGGCACTCATTTCTGCCGCCAGCTTCTTGCGTCCCGTCGGGTTGATCCGCTCGCCGATCACGCAGAAGGGCTGGTCGAAACCGATGGTGACGGTCTTGGTCCTCGAGGACACGATGGTGCGGGTGGTCATGATCTGATCCGGTAGAGGGATTGCGTAAAGGCGACACGACGAAGATCAGGGGACGCCCGCGTCGTTGCCGAGATTCTTCACCAGTTCGCGCACCCGCTCTTGCGGGTAAGCGGCATCCAGCTCGTCATGGGCGCGCTGCGCTTCTGCCTCCAGATCGTCGCCGCAGGCGACCGGCGCGCTCCGGCGCCACTCCTCCAGATAGGCGTCGGTACCGGTAAGCTTCGCGCGCATCGCCGCCATGTCGATCGCCTCCGAGAACCGCGCCGGCAGCTCCCGCTTGGCCGTCTTGCGGCCCTGCTTGACGATCACCTGGGCCGGGATGTCCCGCCACAGGACGACGATACGCTCTGCCATCTTCTTCTCCACGTCCAGCGGCCGCCACGAATTCATCGAGCACGCCAAACCCCACCCGCACATGCTCGAACCGGAGGCCAATCCTGTCGGCGGCAGCTCTTGCCCGGTCCAGGCACGACGTATCGTCGCTCTGGGCCAGATAGACGAGCCGCCGGTAGTTGCCGAAATAGAGAGGCAGCAGCTCGGGATGCCGGTCGAGGCCCAGGCCCTGCCAGACGAGCGTATCGAACTGCCGCGCCAGAAAGTCGGTGAGCCAGAAGGTGCCTATTTCCTCCTCAGCCAGGGCGGCGAACCGGTCGAAGCCGCTGAAAAAGGCGTAGCAGTGCGGTCCTTCGATCCGGGCCACGCCTTCGGCCGCCAAGACCCGATCGAGCTCGCCACCCGTGCCGCAGTCGCCATAGGCCACGACGATCCGCTCGTACGAAGGCCGGTGCAGCCGGATAGCTTCCCGGACCGCCTGCGGGATCAGCTGCGGGTGGTTGTGCAGCTGAGCCGGAAGGCAGTGAAGCCGCACATGGTCGAGCCTGTTGGCCTGGATCAAGGCCAGGATCTCACGAGCGAGCGCGCCGCAGGCAAGGATCAAGGTGCGGACAGGCATCGTCACGACAGGTTGCTCGTCCAGAAGGGGCAGGTCAGGTCACCGCGCCGCGCTGGTTGTGCTTGCGTGCCATGAACTCCTTGGCGGTCTCGACGGCCACCGCGGCGTCACGGCAATAGGCATCGGCGCCGACCGCCTTGGCGAAGGCCTCGTTCAACGGTGCGCCGCCGACCAGCACGATGAAGTCGTCGCGCCGGCCGCGCTCGACCAGCGTGTCGATGACCACCTTCATGTAGGGCATCGTGGTGGTAAGCAGCGCGGACATGCCGAGGATGTCGGGCTTGTGCTCGTCGAGTGCCGCGAAATACTTGTCGACGTCGCAGTTGATGCCGAGGTCGATCACCTCGAACCCGGCACCTTCCATCATCATCCCGACCAAGTTCTTGCCGATGTCGTGGATGTCGCCCTTCACGGTTCCGACCACCATCTTGCCGACGCTGGGCGCCCCCGTCTCCACGAGCAGCGGGCGAAGAACGTACATGCCGGCCTTCATCGCGTTCGCCGCGAGCAGGACTTCCGGCACGAACAGGATGCCGTCGCGGAAATCGACGCCGACGATGGTCATGCCACCGACAAGGGCCTCGGTGAGCACCCGGTAGGGTGTCCAGCCGCGCTCCAGCAGGATGTTGACCCCTTCCACGACCTCGTCCTTGAGGCCGTCATACAGGTCGTCCTGGATCTGCTTGGTCAGCTCGTCGTCGTCGAGCTCTCGCAGGTCCAGTTCGTCGCCACCGTCGCTCATCGTTCCGTCCCGTCAGGGCTGCTCACCGCCCATTCATAGCGAGGTCATCGCCGGCCACGCTTCTCGCCCTACGACCGGAGTTCCCCGGTTCGCGACGAGCCATGGCCAAACCGCATAACGATATCTTTATACCTTTGTGTGTGCCTTGGCCAGTGCTGCCATGATCGGTTCGAGGGAGGCCGGATCATCGATCGCGCACAGGGGCGGCCGGACCTGCCGCCAAGCTGGATCCTGGAGCCGCGCAGCCAGCAGCGCCTTGATCGTCGGGATCAGCGGACCCGCTTCCTCGACGGCGCGGCGAACGGCGGTCACGACCTCCTGAGCATCCAGCGCCTCGGCCTGCCAGCCTGCCTTGAAGAGATCGAACACGGCGCGATTGCCCGGAGCGTTCAGGTTCGCCGCTGCCGAGATCGACCCGGCCCCGCCTGCGTCCAGCGTCCTCAGCAGATGCTGGTCAGCACCGGGGAATACCGACAGGTCGGGGAAGGCGCTGATCATCGTGAGCGTATGCTCGAGATCCGCCGAACTGTCCTTCAGGCCCGTGATCTTCGGCCCGAACCGTTCGCGCAGGGCCGCGATGACGGGCTGGGTGATGGGGACCGCCGACACCTTCGGAAAATGGTAAAGGATAACCCGGGCTTCGTCGGGCAACTGATCGACCACCTCGGTGAAGGCCGCGATCACGCCGGCATCCGAGACACCCTTGTAGAAGAACGGCGGCAGCATGAGCAGCTGCCGGCATCCACGCGACAGGGCATGCGTCGCCAGCGCCAATGTGTCGTCCCGCGCGGACAATCCTACACCGACCAGCAGGCGATCGGGTGAGACGCCTTCCTGGACGAGATGATCGAGCGTCGCCTGACGCTGTGCGATCGTGAACGACGCGGCCTCGCCCGTGGTGCCGAACAGGGCCACCCCATGGCACCCGCCGGCGAGGAGAGACCGGATGTGCGCGGCCGTCCGCTTGAGATCGACACCGCCATCGGCTGTTGCGGCCGTGACGCTGGCCGCGAAGATACCTTCGAGTTTCACCGGAACCCCCCGCTCTTCAGATCAGGTGCGATGCGCCACGAAGCCCGCAGGGATAGTTTCGATGTTCGGGTCGCGTGGTTCTCGAACTGGCCGGTCCTGCGGACAGTTCGGCAACACGACCTGCGGGAAGCTCTTCATGCTGCTGATCGCGTCGTTCTTGGACCGCCTGTCCGGCAAGCTCAAGATCCCGAACAAACCGCTGCTGCTCCTGCGCGTTCCACCAGCGCCCAGAGACCGGCTGCGGCCCGCCTCGTCGACGGCAATGACGCCACCCGTTCGGCCCACCACGCGCCGGTCGACCTGCATCGCCGTCGTGCTGACCCTGTTCCCGACACTCGCCGCGGCCTGGCGTGCGATCGTGCGTCCTGTCATGGCCTTGGGCGGATCACCTCCGCGGTCGCCGATCTTGCTCGTCCGCGGGATCGCCCGGCGCATGGAGCCCCGAGCGGGTCGAACTGAGATGCCAGGAGGTCACCACAAGGCCCAGGACTGCCTGGAGACCTCTGGCCGTAGTGCGCGCCGCCTGACCAGCCGCCCTACACTTCGACCTGCGTCCCCACCTCGATCACCCGGTTGGGTGGAAGGCCGAAATAGGCGGTGGGATCCGTGGCCGTGGCGGACATGCTGATGAACAGCCGCTCTTCCCACTGTCCCAGGTGATCACGCGTCGACGGCACGAGTGTTTCCCGGCCGAGGAAGTACGAGGCCCTGGCCGGATCCACGGTCAGCCCCGCCACCGACGCCGCCCGCAGCGCCGCCGGAATGTCGGGAACGTCCGTGAAGCCGAAATGGGCGGTGATCGACCAGAATCCGTCGCCAAGGTCGCGGACGAGAAGGCCCTGCTCGATCGGGACCCGCGGAACATCGTCGGTCTTGACCGTCAGAAGGACGACCTGCTCGTGCAGGACATGGTTGTGCTTGAGATTATGCAGCAGGGTGCTGGGAACGACCGACACGTCGCTGCAAAGGACGATAGCCGTGCCGGGCACGCGGTGACAGCGCGAGCTGGCCGTTGCCGACCGGATGAACAGGTCGATCGGCATGGCATCGGCGGTCCGAAGTGTCGCGAGCACCTGCCGACCTCGGAACCATGTCCGAAGCATCAGATACACCACAGCCGCCATGATCAATGGCAGCCATCCGCCATCCGGGATCTTCAGGCTGTTGGCGATGATGTAGGCGGCGTCCAGGCAGAGGAGGACGCCGAAGACCAGGCCGGACATCAAACGGCACCAGCGCCACAGCCAGACCGCGACAAGCCCGGCCAGGATGGCGTCAATGCCCATCGCACTGGTGACGGCAATGCCGTAGGCGGCAGCCAGGCCCGAGGAATTCCCGAAGGTCACGACAAGAGCCAGCACGCCCGCCATGAGCAGCCAATTGACCCGCGGGATATAGATCTGGCCCATCTCGTGCTCGGAGGTGTGGCGCATCACCATGCGGGGAAGGTAGCCCAGCCGGATCGCCTGCGAGGTCAAGGAGAACACACCGGAGATCACGGCCTGGCTGGCGACGATGGTGGCGAGCGTGGCCAGGAGAATTAGCGGCGCCAGACCCCAGGTGGGCACGAGATGGAAGAAGGGCGATTCCACCGTGGCCGGATCAGCCAGGATCAAAGCACCCTGGCCGAAATAGTTGATCAGCAGGGCCGGCATCACGATACCGAACCAGGAGACGCGGATCGCCTGGCGGCCGAAATGGCCCATGTCGGCATAGAGCGCCTCGGCGCCGGTGACGCAGAGGACGACGGCGCCCATCGCGACGAAGGCATGAAGCCCCTCGACAGCAAGGAACTGGATGGCCCAGGTCGGATCGATCGCCCGCAGCACGGACGGGTTCTGCACGATCTGGCCGATACCCAGGACCGCCAGCACGGTGAACCAGACCGCCATGATCGGCCCGAACACGCGGCCGACCATGGCTGTGCCGTGCCGCTGGAGAAGAAAGAGTCCGAGAAGGATCCCGAGCGCGATCGGCAGGACGTAATCGCCCAGGCGCGCATCCAGGGTTTCCAGACCCTCCACGGCCGAAAGCACGGAAATGGCCGGCGTGATCATGGCATCGCCGTAGAAGAGGCCGACCCCGATCATCGCGAGCGTGAGCACCAGAATCCGGCGCGCGTCGCCCCGGGCACCGCCCGAGCCCAGCGCCAGGGCGGCCAGCGCCAGGACGCCGCCCTCTCCCTTATTGTCGGCGCGCATGATCAGCACGACGTATTTCAGCGCGACGATCAGCGTGAGCGACCAGAACACCAAGGACAGCACGCCCAGGACGTGGAGTTCGTCCAGCTCCAACCGTCCGGCATGACCGAACGCCTCGCGCATCGTGTAGAGCGGGCTCGTGCCGATATCGCCGAAGACGACGCCCAGAGCGGCCAGAACCGTTCCCGCACGTACCCCACCTGGTAACGACAACGAGCGGCCAGAGGTCGAAGCGACCGAGATTTTCGCCAAACCGGCGCCTCAAGCAAGGTGAACGAAGCGCGCGGCTGCTTACACGAGCACCGCCACGATGCAATCATGTCGTGCGTGCCGCACCGGGAGGCAAGGCGGCTGCCCGATGTGCATGCCGATAAGTCGCCGGGTTGCGCCGGCTCGGGCTGGCTGGCCGCCTTGTCAGGTGGAGATCAAGGATCCTACACGATCCAGCGACTTCGGCAGCTGGTAGCCATACTTGCTGCATAACGGGACGATCAGACGCTCGACCTCCGCCCGGCCCAGCCTGTCCATCAGCGCGCAGGGGGGCTTGCCGAATTTCAAGGCTTCACGGGCACCGTGGTCGATCTCGGCCGGGCCGGCTACCCCCTCGTCCAGCTCCTGGAGGACGGGCAGGAAGGTCCCGGCGCGGAGGCGATCACGAATGAGGTCGGCCTTGGCGGGATCGATGTCGCCGGCGGGATCGATCGTCCACGACGTTTCGGCATCGCCGGTCACTGCCATGGAACGCGCTGGCGTGTAGAACGCGCCAAGCGGTGCCAGATTACGGATCGCGTGGAGATTGATCCGCGGCTTGACGATGTTCATGACCTGGAACGGACCGGCGGCCGCACCGACCGCTTCCTTGGCGACCAGATCGATCTCGCCGGGCGTGCCCAGTCCTTCGTCCACCAGCCGGGCGGCCTCGTTCGTGTAGGGGCAGAAGAACCGGTTGATGCAGAAGCCCCACTGGTCCTTGCACGCGAGCGGCTGCTTGCCGGTACGCTGCGTGAACTCCAGCGCCAGGGCGACGGCGGCGTCCGCCGTCTGCTCGCCGCGGACCACCTCGACGATCGGGTTGACCTGTGCCGGGCTGAAGTAGTGGAGACCCAGGAACCGTTCCGGTTGGGTCACGGCCTTGGCCAGTTCGGAGACCCGCAGGCAGGACGTATTGGTGCCGATCAGCGTGTCCGGCCGCACGGCGGACGCAATCTTGGCGAGCACGTCGGTCTTGAGCGCCATGTCCTCGAACACGGCCTCGATGACGAGGTCGACATCCGCGAGCGCATCAATGCTGCCGACGACATGCATCCGCTGGCGCGCCGCATCTGCCTCATCCTGGCTGAGCCGGCCCTTTTCGACCGATCGTGCGAAGAAGGTCCCGGCGAGGTCCACAGCCGCAGCCGCCGCTCCGGGCTTGGCGTCGGTCAGCAACACCTCGACGCCGGCCTGCGCGGTCGCCGTGGCAATACCGCCCCCCATCGTGCCGGCGCCCACGATGCCGATCCGCGTGATGGTCATTTCCCCAAACTACCTCGGTTCATTGCGCTGCAGCAGCCCTCTAGACCTGTGCCGGCCGAGGGGAAAGGCTCTTGCCCGCTCAAGCCGTCCCGGCGGCTCGCCGCGGATCGGCGGCGCCGGCACCGCGGCTCTTCAGAATCGTGGCAATCGAAGCCAGCGAGATCGCTGCGATCAGCCAGAATACCACCCGGCTCTCCTGTCGGTCGAGCAGATGCCCGAACACGGGTGCGATCGCCAGCGTGCCGGCATTGAATCCGATCGTCACGAAGCCGAAGACCCGGCCCGATGCTCCGCTGGGCGTGATCTGCTTGACCATCAGATCACGCGACGGACTGACGGCACCGCCGAACAGCCCTGCGACCAGGAAGAGGGTGCCGATCGTCGGCAGATGGGCCGGCGCGAGGGCAAGGATGGTGGCGACCAGGGTGAGGACGGCAAAGCAGAGCGCGACGACGAGGCCGTGCCGCTCGGTGCGGTCGGCGACCTGGCCGCCGATCAGCACGCCCAGCGCGGACGCGCCGAGATAGAGCATCACCGGCAGCCCGGCCGTCGCCACATCGACGTCTGCCAGTTGTTCCAGGGTCGCGGTGCCGAAATTGCTGAAGCCGCCCTGGCCGGCCGAGATCAGGGCGAAGAACAGGAAGGCCATCGCGATCGGCCAGCTTGCGAACAAGCGGAGGGTGCCTGCCGTCCCTGTGCTTCGGCTGGACGTCCTGGCCATGCGCTCGCTTGCGAGGAAGCGACGGCAGGGGATCAGCACCAGGGTGAAGAGCAGGCCCAGCAGCCCCGCGGACACGAGTGCGGCCTGCCAGCCGAATGCTGCCGTGATCGGCAGCAGCAGGACGGGCGCAGCCGTGAAGCCCAGATAGCCGCCGAACGTGTGGACGGAGTAGGCACGTCCGAGCCGGGTCGAGCTGACCGAACCGGCCAGGATCGCATAGTCGGCCGGATGGTAGACGGCGTTGCCGAGACCAGCCACCGCCATCATCACCAGGAACACGGCGAACGAGGGCTCGAACGCCACTGCGGCGATGCCGACGGCAAAGGCGATCTGGCCGAGCAGAAGGGGCCAGAACGCCCCATAGCGGTCGACGATCATGCCCACGGGCACCTGGGCGATGGCCGTCATGAGATTGAGGATTGCCAGTCCGATGCCGAGCTGGGTGTAGCTGAACCCGAGCCCGGCCGTGAGCACCGGAAAGAGGGGTGGCAGGGCCAGAATGTAGAAATGCGCGAAGAAATGGCCGATCCCGATCACGGAGATGACCGTCAGATCGTGCCGCCCTGCTGCCGGGACCGCCGTCGCCATGCCTGTTCCTCGAGGTCCCGTCGGTTTGTCGCGCTGGAACATGGCGTTGAAGACCCGGACATGCCAGAGGTCCAGCAGCGATGAAGACCTGGTCGATGCCTTGCGGGTTCTCATCTCTTGCAAATTCTGCGATCACGCACCGCGGTCGGGGTGGGCCCGGCCCAGCGGAAGATTAATTTCGTGAAGGTGTTGGTGTGACGACCAGGAGAGCTTTCGTCGCTGGCGCAGCCGCCCTGGCGACGCATCTTGCCACGAGCGGTGCGGAGGCCCGAGACTTGGACAATACCCTGATCATCGAACTTGCCACGGGCAAGGTGACCGTCGAACTGCAGCCCGACCTGGCACCCCTGCATGTGGCACGGATCAAGGAGCTCGCCAGCGAGGGCTTCTACGACGGAATCGTATTCCACCGGGTCATCCCGGGCTTCATGGCGCAGACTGGCGACCCGACCGGTACCGGACGCGGCAGCTCCGACAAGCCGAACCTGAAGGCCGAGTTCACCAAGACGCCGTTCGAGCGGGGCACGCTCGGCATGGCGCGCAGCCAGAGCCCGAACAGCGCCAACAGCCAGTTCTTCATCTGCTTCGACCGCAGCGACTGGCTCGACGGCCAGTACACCGTATTCGGCAAGGTGGTGGACGGCATGGATCTGGTCGATCGCATCGCCAAGGGCGAGCCGCCGTCGAACCCGGACAAGATGGTGAAGGTCTACATCGCCTCGGCCGCGCCGGCAGCGAACTGAGCAGACCCTAACGATCGTCCGACGCGGGACCTGCCGCACGGTCCCGCCGCCCATTCACGAGATCCGAACCCATGGCCGTCCTCGTCACCGGTGTTGCCGGCTTCATCGGCTTCCATGTCGCCCGTGCCCTGCTGGAGCGGGGCGAGGAGGTCGTGGGGGTGGACATCGTCAATGCCTATTATGATCCGGCATTGAAGGAGGCGCGTCTCCAGCAGCTGGCGGGGCGGGACGGCTACCGGTTCGTGAAGGCGGACATCGCCGAACTCGACCAGATGCGGGACCTGGCCGAGGAGCATGGCGACCGGATCACGGGGGTGGTGCACCTGGCGGCCCAGGCGGGGGTGCGCCATTCGCTGACGGCACCCTTCGACTATGTGCGCTCCAACCTGGTCGGGCACATGGTCATGCTGGAGGTGGCCCGCCACCACCTGCCGAACCTGCGAAGCTTCGTCTACGCGTCGAGCAGCTCGGTCTATGGCGGCAACGAGAAGACGCCGTTCTCGGTGGACGACCCGGTGGAGCGGCCGGTCTCGCTCTATGCGGCGACCAAGCGCGCCGACGAGCTGATGTCGTATGCCTATGCGCATCTCTACAGGATCCCGCAGACCGGCCTGCGCTTCTTCACCGTCTACGGGCCCTGGGGGCGGCCGGACATGGCAGCCTATATCTTCGCGGATGCGATCGCCAAGGGCCGGCCGATCACGCTGTTCAACCACGGCGAGATGAAGCGCGACTTCACCTATATCGACGACATCGTGGCGGGCACGCTGGCAGCGCTCGACCGCCCGGCCCAGCCGAACGACCAGGGCGTGCCGGCCAGGGTCTACAACCTCGGCAACCACCGGCCAAACGACCTGCGGACCTTCGTCTCGATCATCGAGCGGGAAATGGGCCGCGAGGCGGTCGTGCAGTTGGCGCCGATGCAGCCGGGCGACGTGCCGGCCACCTATGCCGATATCGAGGCCAGCACCCGCGACCTGGGCTTCATGCCGACCACCTCGCTGGAGGAGGGCCTGCCGAAGTTCATCGCCTGGTACAAAAGGTACCACGGGGTGAACTGAGGGGTGGGCGCTGCGAGAGCTAGCGCCCGGCTCTTGCTGCCTTGCGGCCAGCGAGAAGGTTCGTAGCCAGCAGGCTGGCGAGCCCCAGGCCTGCCGGAAGGACGGCGACCATACCCAGAAGATGATAGCCGGACACCGCGATCGTGTAGCCGCCGATGGCGGCACCGACCGAGGTGCCGACATAGATGCAGGAGGCGTGGAGGGCCAGGAGGATCGGCGCGCGCTCGCCATCCAGCGAGGCCAGGCGCGCCTGCTGCGGAACGTTCACCGACCAGCCGATCACGCTCCAGACCGCGACGACCAAGCCGATGCCGATCGGCGGCAGCGCCAGGAGCGTCATCGCCGGCAGGACGATCATCATGCCGATCGTCAGCACCACGAGGGACCTGACCGTGCCGATCCGGTCGGTCATGAACCCGCCCAGGATGTTGCCGGCGATCCCGCCAAGGCCAAAGATCAGGAACATCAGCGTGATGCCTGTCTGGCCAAAGCCATGGATCGTCTGCAGGAGCGAGGCCAGGTAGGTGTAGACGGTGAACGCGCTGGCCATCAGGCAGGCGATGAACAACACGGCAGTCAGCAGGGATGGCGTGCGCAGGACGCTGCCCAGAGTCGCCAGCGAGGATGGCTGGACCTTGATCTCGCTCGGCACGTAATGGCGCAGGACCATCAGGCAGATCAGGGCCAGGGCGGCCACCGCGGCGAAGGTCAGCCGCCAGCCGAACTGGTAGCCCAGCCAGACTCCGAGCGGAACGCCCAGGGCCTGGGCAATGGTGAAGCCGCCAAACACGGTGGCCAGCGCCCGGCCGCGGTGCTCCGGCAGGGTGGTCGCCACGGCAATCGCGGTGCCGACCGGCGTGATCAACCCGGCACCCAGCGCCATGGCGGTGCGGCTGGCCAGCATGACGCCAAAGGACGGAGCGGCTGCCGAGACGGCCGATCCCAGGACCAGCAGCGCCAGCCCGATCGACAGCACGCTGCGGCGGTCCATATGGCCAGTGACGGCGACCAGGACAGGCGACGAAAGCGCATACACGATGGCGTAGACCGTCATCAGCCAGCCTGCCTGCCATGGCTCGATACCGAACGTCGCGGCGATTGGCGACAGGATGCCGATCACCATGAAGGCTGCGACGCCGACCGCTACATTCGCCATGGCAAGGAGCAGATGGACGGTACGGGCGGAGGGGTGCACGGTCGGGGATGTGTTCGTGGACCTTGTCAAGCTGGCGCTGCTCCATTGCCGGCATCGTAGCCATGGCGGCCACGACATGGCCTTGCGGGCGTCCGGGATCATTGCGCCACGGGAGTAAGCCTTCTTGTCCGAGCCAACTAGCTTGTTCTTCCTGGATGACCTTCGGCTGGGCCAGCGCTTCAGGAGTGGCTCGCTTCCTGTCGAGGCCGAAGAGATCAGGACGTTCGCACGAGCCTACGATCCCCAGCCGTTCCACCTGGACGAGGTCGCGGCGCAGTCGAGCCTGTTCGGCGGGCTTGCGGCGAGCGGATGGCACACGGCGGCACTCACCATGCGCCTTCTGGTAGAGGGCGGCGCGCCGCTGGCAGGTGGCCTCATAGGAGCGGGCTGTGAGCTGACGTGGCCGAAGCCGACGCGGCCGGGCGACATCCTGACCGTGGACAGCGAGGTGGTGGAGATCAGGCCGTCACGCTCGCGTCCGGATCGCGGCATGGTCACGTTGCGGAGCGAAACCCGGAACCAGCATGGCGACATCGTCCAGACGCTGACGGCAAAGCTGGTTGTTCCGCGCCGGCCTTCCTGATGCTGGTCCGGCCGAGAGCACGTCTTCGGCGAGACTTCTCGCGACGATCCTGTTCTTCGGGAACCGCGTGCCAGACCTCCCGTTGCTGGCCCGGGTACTTTGAGGATCCACGACGATGGCACCGCGCCCGAACTGGAAAGGCTATCTGAAGCTCGCGCTGGTGACCTGCCCCGTGGCCATGTTCACGGCAGCCACCACGGCGGAGCGCATCTCGTTCCACACCCTGAACCGGGAGACCGGCAACCGGGTCCGGCGCCAGTATATCGATGCCGAAACCGGCGACGTCGTTGAGGATGACGAGCAGGTCAAGGGATACGAGCTGGAGGATGGCCAGTACGTCCAGATCGAGGAAGACGAGTACGACTCGGTAGCGCTGGAAAGCACCCACACGATCGACATCGACAAGTTCGTCCCGCGCGCCGAAGTCGACGAGATCTACATCGATACGCCCTACTACCTGGTCCCCACCGACAAGGTCGGCGAGGAAGCCTTCGTGGTCATCCGGGAGGCGATGCGGGCGCGGCGGATGGTCGGGTTGGCGCGGGTCGTCCTGTACCGGCGCGAGCGGATCCTGATGCTGGAGCCGCGCTCGAAGGGGATCATGGCGCACACCCTGCACTACGACACGGAAGTGCGGGACGACCGCGGCTATTTCGAGGACATCCGGAACATCAAGCTGTCCAGCGACCTGATCGATCTTGCGAGCCACATCATCGACACCAAGGCCAGCCGCTTCGACCCGTCCGAGTTCCGCGACCGCTACGAGGAAGCGCTGGTCGAGATGGTCAAGGCGAAGGCCAAGGGCAAGAAGCCGAAGGCGCCGCCAAAGCCGCGCGACCAGGGCAATGTCGTGAACCTGATGGAAGCCCTGCGGCGGAGCCTCGGCGCCACGAATGACAACGAGGATCAGAAACCAGCAGCACCCAGCCGGGCCAAGTCGGCAACAAAAGCCAAATCCTCCTCGTCGGGAAGCTCCACAACGGCGAAGAAGAAGGCGCCATCGAAGCCGACGACACGTAAGGCAGGGTGAACTCCGTGGCTGACCTCGCGGCTTATATCGCCAAGCGAGACTTTACGAGGACGGCGGAGCCGAAGGGAAGGAAGGCTCGCACCAAGGGCCATGGCTTCGTCATCCAGAAGCACGCTGCGCGACGGCTGCACTACGACCTCCGGCTCGAACTCGACGGGGTGCTGAAGAGCTGGGCGGTGGCGCGAGGCCCGAGTCTCGTGGCGGGCGAGAAGCGCTTGGCGGTCGAGGTCGAGGACCATCCGCTGGACTACGGTGATTTCGAGGGCACCATCCCGAAAGGCGAGTATGGCGCAGGCTCGGTCATCGTGTGGGACCGCGGGATATGGAAGCCTGAGGCGGACCCGCATCTGGGCCTGAGCAAGGGGCGTCTCTCGTTCGAGCTGGCGGGCGAGAAACTGCATGGATCCTGGCACCTCGTGCGCATGCACCGGCAGCGAGGCGAGAAACGCGACAACTGGCTGCTGATCAAGCAGCGCGATGACCACGCCCGGCCCGAGAACGCGCCAGACATCCTGGAAGAGGCGCCGAACTCGGTGCTGAGCGGCCGGTCGAACGACGAGATCGGGCAGGACGCTTCACCCAAGCCGGCGCCTGCCGGCGTGAAAGGGAAAACGGCACCCACGAGGCGTCGCGCGGCGCGTTCCAGCGCCAGAACAACCACCGCCATGCCCGACTTCGTGCCGCCATGCCTCGCGACGCTGGAGGCCAAGCCGCCCGTCGGGGACCGCTGGCTTCACGAGATCAAGTTCGACGGCTATCGGATCCAGGCAAGGATTCAGGAAGACAGTGTCGTGCTCCTGACGCGCTCCGGCCTGGACTGGACCGGCACGTTCGGCTCGGCCATCCCGGCAGCCTTCGCGGCACTTCCCGGTACCGACCATCTCATCGACGGTGAAGTGGTCGTGGAGGGCGAGGCGGGCGCTTCCGATTATGTCGCCTTGCGTGAGGATCTCTCTGCCGGCCGGACCGACCGTTTCCGCTACTATGCCTTCGACCTTCTCTTCCAGGACGGGCTGGACCTGCGGGCAGAACCGCTGGACACGCGCAAGCGCCGGCTGCGGGAGCTGCTCGCGGGCCTCGGTCATGACTCCCAGCCCCTTCGCTTCAGCGAATCGTTTCCGGAGCAGGGCGATCTCGTGCTGCAGCATGCCTGCCGGCTCAGCCTGGAAGGCATCGTCTCCAAGCTGCGCGCTGCACCCTACCGCTCGGGGCGCAGCGGCGACTGGATCAAGTCGAAGTGCGGCGACCGGCAGGAATTCGTGATCGTCGGTTGGGTACCCTCCACCGCGGCGCCGCGAGCGATCGGCTCCCTCGTGCTTGCCTATTACGACGATGGGAAGCTGGTACATGCCGGGCGGGTGGGCACCGGCTTCGGCGGTGCCATGGCGCGGGAGCTCTGGGAGCGCTTGCGCTCCCTCGACGAGACCAAGATGCCGTTCAAGGAGCGGCCCGAGCGAAGCAGCCGGGACGTGCACTGGGTCAGCCCGCAACTGGTGGCGGAAGTGGAGTTCAGGGGCTGGACCGGCGATCTGCTGCTCCGGCACGCCTCCTTCCGCGGCCTGCGCGACGATAAACCGGCGACCGAGATCGTCCGCGAGGATCCCGCGCCGGCGAGAAAGGCTTCAGCCAAGGCTCTACCCAAGGCCCCGGCCGAGCCGAAACAGGCGAGGGTGAAGCTGACCCACCCGGACAGGGTCTACTGGCCGGAGGACGGCGTCACCAAGCAGGGCCTCGTCGACTACTATGCCGACATATGGAAGTGGATGGCGCCGCATGTGGTGGCGCGTCCGCTGTCGCTGATGCGCTGCCCCGATGGCGTGGGCCAGAAATGCTTCTTCCAGAAATCGCCCTGGCGCGGCATGAACCGGGCCGTGACCGTGCTCGACAATCCGGGCAATGGTGGTGACACGGTACTGACCATCCAGGACCTGGACGGGATGGTGGCCCTGGTGCAGGGCGGTGTCCTGGAGGTCCATCCATGGGGTGTCCGCATCGATGACCTGGATCATCCCGACCAGGTGACGTTCGACCTGGACCCCGGGGATGATGTGGATTGGGAACAGGTCAAACAGGCGGCGTTCGACGTTCGCGAGCGCCTGAAGGTGCAGGGGCTGGAAAGCTACCTGAAGACGACCGGTGGAAAGGGACTCCATGTGGTCGTGCCACTCAAGCCGTCGGCGGACTGGGAGCAGGCCAAGAACTTCGCCCATGAGCTTGCGGCGGCCATGACGAAGGACAGCCCCGCCTTGTACACCGCGACGATGACCAAGAAGTTGCGGGCCGGGCGGGTCTTCGTCGACTGGCTGCGCAACGGACGCGGATCCACGGCGGTTTGCGCCTACTCGACGCGCGCCCGTGCCGGTGCGCCGGTCTCCACGCCACTGGCCTGGGATGAACTGGATGTCGACGTCCGGGGTCCGCATTTCAACGTCAACAACGTGGCGAACCGTCTGGGCCACCTCGGTAGTGACCCTTGGACCGGCTTCTTCCGCACTGAGCAGACGCTGCCGGTGCAGAAGGCCAAGCGGGCTCACGCCCGAAAGTGAGGGGCCAGGCAGCCCAGGTGTTTGACTTCGGCCGCGATCGACATCACCTTCAGAGCACCTAGGGGAGCCCCGCGAGGGGGCTGAGAGGTCATCGGCACAGCCTGCTGTGCGGCATGACGACCCTTCGAACCTGATCCAGTTCATGCTGGCGTAGGGATGGGTGACCGCTGCAATCCGGCAGAGATCGACCTCCCGCCATCAGGCTGGGGAGCGTACCGATCGATGCATATCGTGGTCATGGGAGCAGGTGTCGCCGGTTTGACCGCAGCGCTTGCGCTGGCGGAACGCGGCCACGACGTCGATGTGCTCGAGCAGGGTCCTGGGCTCGGCCTTGCGTCCTGCTCCCGCTATGCCGGTGGAATGCTGGCTCCCTGGTGCGAGCGGGAAAGTGCCGAGCAGATCGTGGCCGACCTCGGCCAGGAGGCGCTTTCCTACTGGCCTCGTGTCCACCCGCAGACCGTCCAGCGAGGCAGCCTTGTCGTGGCTCCCAGGCGCGACGAGCGGGAGCTCGACCGGTTCGCGCGGCGCACCTCGCATTTCCGGCCGCTCTCAGGCACGGAACTCGGCGAACTCGAGCCAGATCTCGGCGGGCGCTTCGGCCGGGCCTTGTTCTTTCCCGATGAGGCGCATCTCGATCCTCGCCAGGCCCTGCAGTCGCTGGCTTCGCGCTTGCAGGAGCAGGGTGTGGTGATTCGGTTCGGGGTGGATGCACGCCAGCATCTGGCCGCAGCCGACCGGGTGATCGACTGCCGCGGCCTGGCAGCCCGAGACCATCTGGCGGACCTGCGGGGCGTCAGGGGCGAGATGCTGATCCTCCGCTGCCCCGAGATCTCCCTGCAGCGGCCCGTACGGCTCCTGCACCCCCGCTTCCCCTTGTACATCGTGCCCCGCGATGACGGGCACTTCATGGTGGGGGCCACCAGCATCGAGAGCGGCGACCGGACCCGCGTGACGGTGCGATCGGCCGTGGAACTCCTCAATGCCGCCTACACGCTGCATCCGGCGTTTGGAGAAGCAGAGATCGTCGAACTCGGTGCCGATGCACGCCCGGCCTTTCCCGACAACCTCCCGCGCGTCCGGCAGATCGGCCGAACCCTCTACCTGAACGGCCTCTACCGACACGGCTTTCTGCTCGCACCGGTCCTAGCTCGTGTAGCAGATGAACTAGTCTCGGAAGGCAAGCCTAATCAATATCTTGTGGATGAAGAAAGAGAGGTGGGATGAAGTTGATCGTGAACGGAGAGCCGGTCCAGACAGACCGGGTCGTGCTCGCCGATCTGCTGGAACAGCTGGGCTACGGGAACATTGTGGTCGCGACCGCCGTGAACGGCAGCTTCGTGCCCGTGCCACGTCGTAACGAGACGAGCCTAGAGGAGGGTGACAAGGTCGAGATTCTTGCACCCATGCAAGGAGGCTGAGCAATCATGGATGTTTATGGCACGAAGCTGACGTCACGACTCCTGCTGGGCACATCGCAGTATCCCTCGCCGGCCATCCTGGCGGAGGCCGTCCGGGCGGCTGGTGCCGAGGTGGTCACGGTTTCGCTGCGGCGCGAATCCGGGGCCGGGCGAGCCGGCCAGGGGTTCTGGTCGCTGATCCGCTCGCTCGACGTGAAGGTCCTGCCGAACACGGCCGGCTGCCATACCGTGAAGGAAGCCGTCGCCACCGCGCAGATGGCGCGCGAGGTCTTCGGCACGTCGTGGGTCAAGCTGGAGGTGATCGGGCATCACGATACGCTGCAGCCGGACGTGTTCGGGCTGGTGGAAGCGGCGCGGATCCTGTCGGAGGACGGCTTCCAGGTGTTTCCGTACACGACCGACGACCTGATCGTGGCGGAAAAGCTGCTGGAGGCCGGCTGCCAGGTTCTGATGCCCTGGGGAGCGCCGATCGGCTCGGGGCGGGGACTGAACAATCTGTTCGCCCTGCGCAGCATGCGGTCCCATTTTCCGGACATACCGCTGGTCGTGGACGCCGGCATCGGTCTGCCGTCGCATGCCGCGCAGGCGATGGAGCTTGGCTACGATGCCATCCTCCTGAATACGGCCGTCGCGAAGGCGGGCGAGCCTGCCCGCATGGCTGCAGCCTTCCGGCTGGCGGTCGAGGCCGGGCGTGAAGCCTTTCTCGCGGATCCGATGGAACCGCGAGACATGGCCGCTCCGTCGACGCCGCTCCTGGGCACGGCGTTTCGGAACTGAACGATGCAACTCGATCCATTCTACCTGATCGTGGACCATCCGCGCTGGCTGGAGCGCCTCCTGCCACAGGGCGTCCGGCTAGTTCAGTTGCGCATGAAGGACATGCCTGGGGCAGAGCTCCGGCAGCTGGTGCGGACGGCACGTGACCTTGCGCGGGTTCACGGGGTCCAACTGATCGTCAACGACTACTGGCGCCTTGCGATCGAGGAAGGCTGCGACGTGGTCCATCTCGGGCAGGAGGATCTCGACGAGGCGGACCTGGATGCCATCCGGGCCGCACAGGTGAGGATCGGGATCAGCACCCACGATCATGCCGAACTGGAGCGGGCCATGGCCTGCCGGCCGGACTATATCGCGCTGGGGCCGATCTTCCCGACCATCCTGAAGAAGATGCCATGGGCGCCACAGGGCATCGCCAGGATCCAGGAGTGGAAGAAGCGGATCGGGACGATCCCGCTCGTCGCCATTGGCGGGCTGAAGCCAGAACGCGCCAGGGACGTCCTTGAGGCCGGTGCCGACAGCGCTGCCGTGGTCACGGACATCCTGCTGCATGCTGACCCGGAAGCGCGCACCCGGGAATGGATCAAGGCTGTCCAGAAGGAGGCCGCATGAACAGCCGCTACGCTCGCCAGATGGTACTGCCCGAGGTTGGAGAGGCCGGCCAAGCCAAGCTCGCGGCCGCCTCGGTCCTAGTCGTCGGCGCAGGCGGCCTGGGTTCGCCCGTTCTCCTCAATCTGGCCGGTGCCGGCATCGGAAAGCTCACCATCATCGATCATGACCGGGTGGAGATGTCGAACCTCCACCGCCAGCCCCTGTATCGGCAGTCGGACGCAGGCGCTTGGAAGGCGGAAGCTGCCAAATCGGCCATACTAGCTTACAATTCAGAGATTTCGGTCGCTTCCCTTGTCCAGAAGCTGATGCCTTCCAACGCGGCTTCACTAGTCGAAGATGCTGACTTGGTCGTCGATGCAGCTGACAGCCTGGCTGTTACCTATATCTTGAGCGACGCATGCAGGATCATCGATAAACCTTTGATATCTGCGGCCGTCTTGGGCTTGGGAGGATATGTGGGCGCCTTCTGTGGCGGCGCTCCTAGCTACCGCGCCGTCTTCCCGGACATGCCCTCGACAGTCGGCAGTTGCGCAGCCAATGGCGTCCTCGGTCCGGTCGTGGCGACCCTGGGTTCACTACAGGCCCACATGGTTCTCCAACTGGTCCTGGGACTGCAGCCGTCGCCAGCGGGGCGGCTGGTGTCGGTGGACCTGTCCAGGTTCGGGTTCGGCGGCTTCTCCTTCCTCGGCACGCCGGAGCCGGATGGACCGCCCCTGCCGTTCATCGATCCCGCCACAATCGAACCCGACGACGTCGTGGTCGACCTGCGCGGCAGCGAGGAGGCGCCGAGCCTAGTGACGGACCGCGCCCTGCGCATCCTTCCAGCCGATATTGCCTCGGCAGAGCTGCCCCGTGACCGCCGGATCGTGCTGGCCTGTTCGGCCGGGATCCGGGCACACCGCGCGGCACGATTGCTGGCATCGCGGCGGTTTCCGCGCCTCGCCGTGGTCGCGATCGGGAGCTGACGTCAGCTGACCTTGCGCCAGCGACGGCTGGCAAAGGTCACCACCAGCACCAGGAAGATCAGTGCGCCGGTCCCGACCTGCTGCCAGTAGAAGTTCCATCCGACCAACAGCAGGCCGTTGGACACCATCGCCAGCAGCAGCACGCCCAGGACGGTCCCAAGGATGTTTGGCCGACCGCTCCGGTCGATGGTCGTACCGATGAACGTGGCGCCGATGGCGTTCAGCAGGAAGGCATTGCCTGTCGAGGGCACATAGGCATTAACCGTGCTCGACAAGAGGATCCCCGCAATAGCGCTGATCGCGGCAGCCAGGATGTAGACCAGGACGAGGTTGCGGCGCACCGGAAGGCCTGAGTACCAGGCGACCGTCGACTGGACGCCGATGGCGGTGACATGACGGCCGAAGACCGTCGACCGCAGGAGCACGGCCAGCGTCGACGCCACCAGCAACACGATCCAGAGCGGTGTCGCGATTCCCAGCAGGTCGCCATGTCCGAGAAACACGCTCTCCGGCGCCACCTTGGACTTGGACAGATAGATGGGAATGCCGCCACCGGTCGTGAGCTGCTGCACGCTCCGCCCGATGAACAGCGTGCCGAGCGTCGCCAGGAACGGGGTGATGCCCAAGCCTACGATCAGGAAGGCGTTGAACAGGCCGGCCATGCTGCCGGCCAGCAGCCCGCCGAAAAGGGCGACATAGAAGTTCTGCCCGGTGGCGATCGCGCTCACGAAGACCAGGCTCGCGAAGTCCAGCGCCGTCCCGACCGACAGGTCGATGCCGCCGGACGCGACCGCCATGGTCATGGCGATCGAGATAATGGCCAGCAAGGCGAAATTGTTGACGAGAACGCTCTCGATATTGGCCGGTGCCAAGAAGCTGGGGGCCGAGAACGAGAAGAACAGCCCGACCAAGAGCAAGGTCACCGGCAGCCCGGCGCGCAGAAGGAGGTCGGCTCTGGAACCGGACCTGGCCGGTGCTGCCGCCGCGTTGGCTGCCATCTCAGGTTTCCTTGCGTCGCAGGATCGACGTCACTGCGACCACCACGAGAATGAGCGCACCCTGCACGCCGCTGACCCAGTAGCTGGAGATATTGAGGAGCTGAAAGCCGTTGCTGAGAAACCCGATGAACAGCGCGGCAAGAAGGCTTCCCGTGATGGTCGGGACGAGGCGACGGGAGAAGACCACGCCCAGCAGCGACGTCACGACGACACCCAGCAGCAGCTCCGCCGAGCCGGTGCTGCTGCCGCTCAGGTAGGCCACCGAGAGGATGGCGGCGATGGCCGCGAACAAGCCGCTCGCGAGGTAGGTGCCGACGATGTAGCGCTGGACCGGCAAGCCGGCAGCTCGAGCTGCTTCGCGGTGCTCGCCCACGGCATAGAGGCGAAGGCCTAGTGCCGAGTACTGGACGATGGCGGTCACGATGATCGCGACAATGATCACGATGTAGGCCAGGTTCGGGATGCCCAGCGGGCCGGCATCGTTGATGGCCATCAGGAACGACGACGACGCCGGAACCACCGTGTTCTCCGTCAGCACCAGCTCGAGACCTGCAGCGACGTTCATCACCGCCAGCGTCGCCAGAAGTGGAAGGATGCCGACGATGACCACGGCGAAGGCATTGGCCCCGCCAATGAGAAGCCCGGTCAGGAGCGTTGCGGCCACGGCCGTCGAGTCGCCATGGCCAGCCTGGATCAAGGAGGCGTAGACGGCAGCACTCAATCCGAGATTCGCTGCCACCGAAAGATCGATGCCTCCTGTCACCACGTTGGCGCCGCCGCCGATGATCACGATGGTCATGCCGAACGCCAGGATGGCGAGGATGGCCGACTGGGCGATCACGTTGGTGAAGTTGAAGAACGACAGGAAGAAGGGCGCTGTCGCCGAGAAGAAGATCAGCACGGCGGCGAAGGCGAGCAGAGAGCCTGCCTGAAGAACCAGTGTAGCCCAGCGATGGGGGGCAGCCTGATCATGCTCGGGCTCGGCCGAACTGGGCTGAAGCGGCAGCGTGCTCATGCGGCCTCCGCAGCACCCGTGGACCAGGCCAGCAGCGCATCGCTGCTGGCCTCACCGCCACGCAGTTCCTTCACGATGGTGCCGCGGTAGAAGACCAGGATCCGGTCCGCGATTCCGTTCAGTTCATCCAGGTCGGTCGAGACGAGGATGACGGCGGCCCCACCGGCCACCAGTTCGCCGATCAGACGGTAGATCTCCACCTTCGCGCCAATGTCCACGCCGAGCGTGGGTTCATCCAGAATGTAGACACTGCACTGCCGTGCCAGCCACTTCGCGATGACCACCTTCTGCTGGTTGCCGCCGGACAGGTCGCGGACGTTCGTGTCAGGGTGGGGCGGGTGGATCCCCAGCTCGTTGATCAGCCGATTCGCCTCGGCTTCCTCGGCACGTCGGCTAACCAGCCCACCACGCAGGTACCTCTGAAGGCTCGTCAACGTGATGTTCTCACGGATGCTGGCATCGAGCGCCACGCCCTGTCCGCGACGATCTTCGGGCACGAGGGCCAGGCGCCGTTCGACCGCGGTTGATGGCCGTCCAAGGGCGACCGCCCTGCCATCGATCTCGATGGTGCCCGAATCCGGGCGGCTCAGGCCGAACAGGATCCGCACCAGCTCCTTCACTCCCGACCCCAGCAGACCGGTCATGCCGATGATTTCGCCGGCACGCAGCTGGAGCGATACGTCGTTCAGATGCCGGGCCTGCTGCAGCCTGCTCACTTCGAGCACCGGCTGTCCCAACGGAACCCGACGTTTCGGGAACATGTCGTCGATGTCCCGTGCCACCATCATCTGGGCGATCTCGCGGATCGGCGTGGTGCGCGGCTGGACGGTGCCGACATTCTTGCCGTTGCGCAGCACCGTCACCCGGTCGCACAGCCGCTCGATCTCCTGAAGGTAGTGCGAGATGTAGATGATCGTGATGCCCTGACGGCGCAGGCGCTCGATGTTGGCGAACAGTCGGTCGACCTCGCGCTTGACAAGGGCCGCCGTCGGTTCGTCGAACACCAGGATGCGTGGCTCGTTCGACAGCGCCCGCACGATCTGGACCAGCTGCTGCTGCGCTGTCGTGAGCTCGCCGATCAGGGCGCCTTTCGGCAAGGTGATCCCGAACTGCTCGTGCAGAAGATCGCGCGCCTGCCGCTCCATCCGTCGACGCGCCAGCAGCCCGCCGAATGTCGCTTCCCTGCCCAGGAACACCGCCTCGCCGACGGTGAACGTCGGCACCAGCAGCCGGTCCTGATGGATGAACTGGATGCCCAGCTGGCCCACCCCATGCGGCGTCAGGTGATGGACGTCCCGGCCGTTCAGCTCGATCCGGCCTTCGTCCGGCTGGTAGATCCCGGCCAGGATCTTGATCAGCGTCGACTTGCCGGCACCGTTCTGCCCGACCAGGCCATGGATCTCCCCAGGTCGGAGCTCGAACGAAGCACCTGCCAGCGCCCGCACGCCGCCAAAGTCCTTCACGAGATCCCGCATCGACAGAGCAAGCTCGCTCTTCGGATCCGCCACGCGATCGCCTTCATGAAAGTATCATGGAGCCCTGACCGCGCAGGGCAGGGCTCCTGGAAGAGGCCGAGCAGGCTTGAGAACGGCGGCCGGGGCGGCCACCGTCCACG
Organism: Geminicoccus sp.; assembly: GCF_036263595.1. Lineage (NCBI taxonomy): Bacteria > Pseudomonadati > Pseudomonadota > Alphaproteobacteria > Geminicoccales > Geminicoccaceae > Geminicoccus > Geminicoccus sp. Next base: position 43,689 of record NZ_DATAGQ010000236.1, read on the forward strand.
TGGGAAGTCAGCCCTGTCCCAGCTGCTTTTGTGCTTCGGCCGCGTTCTGCTTGTTGACCATGATCGACGGCAGGAAGGTAAAGCCCGGCACCGGCTGGCCGGCCAGATGGCGCGCGACGTTCTGGATCGCCGCCTTGCCGATTGCGGCCGGCTGCTGGGCGGCGACGGCCGCTGCCGGAGATTCCGGATCCTTCACCAGTTCGACGACCTCCGGGCTGCCATCGACGCCGTAGGTGCGCACCTCGTTCCGGCCGGCCGCCGCGATCGCCTGGGTGGCGCCAAGCTGCGGCACATCCCAGGCCGACCACACGGCCGCGATCGATCCCTTCTCGGGATATTTGTTCAGGACAGCCGTGATCTGGGTGTAGGCGTCCTGGACCGTGTTCGGGATGACGTCGCGCAGTTCCGGCTCCAGGATCTTCACGTCCGGGAAGTACTTCAGCACCGCACGGAGCTGGTCGTAGCGGATCGCGCAGACCGGCACGCCGTAGAAGCCGTTGAACACGACGACGTTGCCCTTGGCCCCGATGTCGGACACGAGCTGCAAGGCCAGCGACGAGCCGATCAGGAAGTTGTCCGACGTCGTGTTGTTGATCGTGTTGGACGAGGGCAGGTCGACCGTGAACAGCGGAATGCCCGCGTCCTTGATCTTCTTGAGCCACGGATCAATGACGCTGAGGGTGCCTAGCGTCTGGACGACGGCGTCGGGCTTCTGGCCGATGACGGTCTGCAGCTGGGCCACCAGCTTGGTGTCGTTGCGGCCGGCATCCAGTCCCACCGCCGTTCCGCCCAAGCGTTCGACCTCGGCGATCTGGGCCTTGTAGGCTTCCAGGTCCCAGTGGTGGTCGGTCCCGACGATGCTGATGGCGATGGTCTTGCCCTGGAGCGACGGAACGTCGCCAGCGCTTTCCTGCGCGGCGGCCGAGCTGATTCCGAACGGCGACCTTGCCGAGAACATGCCGGCCGCGGCCGCCAGCGCACTGGCACCCAGGAGCCCCCGACGCTTCAACTCCAGCAACTTTCCACCATGGTCCATGACGCTTCCTCCAGGTTCTCACCGGCCCGTTGCAGCTGTCTCTGCCCCGAATTCTCGTCATGGACAATCAAGTTAATCGAATTCCTGCCCGGAAGCTCCGGTTAAGGGCAGTCGGATGGCGCGGTCACCGGCTTGGGTTTGCCCTCGCCAGTGCGAACGAGTGGACGCTGCCAAGGGGCGCCAACAGCGCTGGTCGCTAGAGCAGTTTGAGGTTGCACGGGTTCAGCGTGTCTGGTTGGGGGATCATCTCGGGTGAGGGAGATGGTTGATGACGGCCCCGTTGTCTCGGGATCTGCGTGAGCGGCTGGTCCGTACCGTGGCGGCAGGCAGTTCGA
>NZ_DATAGQ010000237.1:0-13784 GCF_036263595.1 Geminicoccus sp.
CTGCCGGAGCTGCTGGCCGATCTCGGCAGCCTGCCCGACGACATCCGCACGGCCGTGCGCAACAATGGCGGCGGCCATGCCAACCACACCATGTTCTGGCAGGTGATGGGCGGCAGCGGCGGTGCGCCGGACGGCGAGCTTGCGGCGGCGATCGAGCGGGATCTTGGCGGGCTGGAGAAGCTGAAAAGCGACTTCAACACCGCCGGCGGCAAGGTCTTCGGGTCGGGCTGGGTGTTCGTCACCGTCACCCGCGAAGGGGCCCTGGCGCTCACGACGCGGCCGAACCAGGATACGCCGATCATGGACGGGCAACTGGTCCTGTTCGGCAACGACGTTTGGGAGCACGCCTACTACCTGACCTACCAGAACCGGCGCCCGGCCTATCTGGAGGCGTGGTGGAACGTCGTCGACTGGACCAGGGTGGCCGAGCGCTACGCCGCGGCCAAGGGCGGTACGCTCACGATCTGACCGTCCGGCTCGCGTGCCGCTGTCAGTCCAGCGGCACGCTCCGGGTCTCGACGTCGATCGCCCAGGTCGCGACGACGGCGAGCAGCAGGAGGACGGCGAACAGGCCGATCGCGGCATTGAAGCTGACCGCCATGATCGGCGCCATCGCGGTGGGTGCCAGCAGGCCGCCGAAGCGCGCCATGGCGCCGGCGGCACCCATCCCCGTCGCACGTGCCATGGTCGGATAAAGTTCCGGGGTGAAGGCGTAGAGGGCGCCCCAGGTGCCGAGCAGCGCGAAGCTCATCAGAAGGATGGCCCCGGCGACCAGGTTGGGCTCGGTCGCGGCGGTGAACAGGAAGCAGCCGAGCGCACTCAGCACGAGGAAGGCGATCAGGGTGGGCCGGCGACCCCAGCGCTCCACGCCCCAGGCGGCCAGCGCGTAGCCCGGGATCTGGGCCAGCGCCACCAGGACGAGGAATGCATAGCCGCGGACCCAGCCCAGTCCTTCATTGGCGAGCTGGCCTGGCAGCCAGACGAACACGCCGTAATAGGCGGCCGACACGAGCAGCCAGACGGTCAGAATGAGAATGGTGCGGCGACGGATGGGCGGCTTGAAGATGCTGCCGCTCTCGCGGCCGGGACTAGTCGGGTTGGTCAGGACCGAGGCCGGATCGGTGGACCGGCCGTTCGCCCGCAGCACCCTGTCCAGGACCCGGTGCGCCTCGTCGCTGCGGCCGCTCTTCAACAGGAACAACGGCGATTCGGGGACCCAGAGGCGCAGCCAGATCCCGATCAGGGCCGGGGCTGCCGTGCACACGAAGATCCAGCGCCAGGCGTCCGCGACGCCGCTCGAGGCCACCGCCCATGCGGAAAGGGCCACGGCGACCGTGCCCACGGCCCAGAAGCCTTCCAGCATGACCAGCCAGCGGCCGCGCTGCCTAGCCGGCAGGAACTCGGCCATCATCGCGTAGTCCACCGGCAGCGTGCCGCCCACGGCAAGCCCGGTCAGGAACCGGCAGGCCAGCAGGATCTCGACGTTGGGCGCGAAGGCGGACAGGAAGCCGAACACGGCGTCGATGGCGACGGTGATGAGCAGGATGCGCCGGCGGCCGTAGCGGTCGGCCAGCCGGCCGAACACCGCCGCCCCCACGAGCATGCCCAGGAAGAACAGAGTCCCGGTCTGCAGCGCCTGCGGCAGGGTCAGGCCGAAGGTGGCGGCAATCGAGGGGGCCGTGAAGCCGACGGCCAGGACCTGCATGGCGTCCGCGGCCCAGACCAGCCCGAAGATGGCGAGCAGCCGGTGCTGGAACGGGCCGATGCCCGCGTCCGAGAGCATGGTCTCGACGGTGACCGGACTGGCCCGGCGGCTGGTGGCCAACGCGTCTCTCCCTCAGCTGGCGCGACGGAGGACATGCCTCCTGGAGGCGACACCTTGCAAGGGCGCAGGCGCAGGGGATCAGCCAGCCGGGCGCTCGAAGAAGCGGTTGGACGGCCTGGGCAGCCCCAGGTTCTCCCGCAGAGTCGTCCCCTCGTACTCGGTGCGGAACAGGCCCCGGCGCTGCAGCTCCGGCACCACGCGGCCCACGACATCGTCGAGGCCGGCCGGCAGGTAGGGGAACATGACGTTGAAGCCGTCACATCCGTCGGTGTGCAGCCACTCCTCCATCTGGTCCGCGATCGTCGTCGGCGTGCCGATCATCTCCAGCGTGCCGTAGCTGCCGCCGACATACTGGGCCAGCTCACGCACGGTCATCTTCTCGCGCGCTGCCAAGTCGATCAGCTTCTGCCGGGCGCTCTTGCTGGCATTGCTTTCCGGAATGTCGGGCAGCGGGCCGTCCAGGTCGAATCTGGACGCATCGGTGCCGAGCTGGACCGAGAGCGAGGCCAAGGCGCTGCTCGCGTCGACCAGCGAATCCAGGTGCCGCTTCCTGGCCCGGGCCTCGTCGACCGTGTCGCCCACCACGATGAAGGCACCAGGCAGGATCTTCAGGTGATCCGGATCCCGGCCCACGGCCTTCATCCGGCCCTTCACGTCGGCGTAGAAGCGCTGCGCGTCCGGCAGATTGTTGGAGCTGCCAAACACCATCTCGGCTGTTTCCGCGGCGATCTGCCGGCCGGCTTCCGACGAGCCCGCCTGCACGATTACCGGCCAGCCCTGGACCGGGCGGGCGATGTTGAGCGGGCCCTTCACCCTGAAATGCTCGCCCTGATGGCCCAGCACATGAAGCCGCTCAGGCACGAAGAAGACGCCGCTCTCCACGTCGCGGATGAAGGCGTCGTCCGCCCAGCTGTCCCAAAGCCCGGTCACCACGTCGAAGAACTCGCGGGCACGCCGGTAGCGGGCGGCATGCTCGACATGCTCTTCCAGGCCGAAGTTCATGGCTTCGTGCGGGTTGCCTGACGTGACGAGGTTCCAGCCGGCCCGGCCGCCGCTCAGATGGTCGAGCGAGGCGAACCTGCGGGCGACGTGGAAGGGCTCGTTGTAGGTGGTCGAGGCCGTGGCGATCAGGCCCAGACGCTCCGTCACCATGGCCAGGGCGGAGAGCAGGGTCAGCGGCTCGAAGGATGTCACCGTGGCGCTGCGCTTTAGCGCCTCCATCGGCATGTTCAGGACCGCCAGGTGGTCGGCCATGAAGAAGGCGTCGAACCGGCCGCGCTCCAGGGTCTGGGCGAACCGGACGATGTGCTGCAGGTTGAAGTTGGCGTCAGGATAGGCGCCGGGATAGCGCCAGGCCGCGGTATGGATGCTGATCGGCCGCATGAAGGCGCCGAGGCGCAGTTTCTTTGCCATACAAGGGCTCCAATTCCTCACCTGCCGCGTAGATCATGAACACAGGTGGGCACGGCCCTGCAGGAGCGCATCCCCATGCCGTTCGATCGACCGAGGTCATGACGATCTTCAACCGTGCCGGCACGCTGGCCTTGGCTGTCGCTGCAATGCTGCTGGCTGGCTGTGCGGCCGGACCCGTCGGCAACCGGGCCGTGCCCGAGCCGGCCAAGCCGGTCGAACTCGAGCGCTACATGGGGCGCTGGTACGAGCTGGCGCGCTACGAGAACAGGTTCGAGCGCGGCTGTGAAGGCGTCACCGCTGACTACAGCCTGCGGCCGGACGGGACGGTCGACGTCGTGAACACCTGCCGCGAAGGCTCGCCCGGCGGCGAGGCCAGCGCTGCGGACGGTCATGCCACGGTCGTGCCGGATTCGAACGGGGCGAAGCTGAAGGTGTCGTTCTTCTGGCCGTTCTATGGCGACTACTGGGTGCTCGACCGCAGCCAGGACTATGAATGGGCGATCGTGGGCGAGCCCGAGGGCAGGTTCTTCTGGATCCTCAGCCGCGACCCGACGCCCGGGCAGGCGGTGCTCGACCAGCACCTGCAGCGCGCACGGGAGCTGGGCTACGACATGAGCCTGGTCAGGATCACTCGGCAGCCGCCTACCTGAGCGGAGCCACCGGATCCGTCGGCGGCACGTCCGCGCCGATGGCGGGCAGCTCGGCAGTCCAGCGCTCGATCTGGACGAGGCAGCTCTGGGCGCTGGGTGCCTGGCTCAGGCTGGACGCGCCCTTGTCCAGGCTCAGCACGTTGGGGTTGCCGCGTCGCTCCAGGCCGAAGGGGGCGTCGGGGTCGTACCAGGCGCCCGTGGCGAGCTGCGCCACGCCCGGGATGAGGTCGTCCGAGACGATCACGCCGGCCAGAAGCGCGCCGCGGTCGTTCCAGATCCGCACCATGTCGCCGTCTCCCAGGCCACGCGCTTCGGCGTCGGCACGGGCGAGGCGGACGGGCTCGCGGCCCTGGATCTTGCTCATCCGGCTGACCCCGGCGCCGTCGAGCTGGGAGTGGAGGCGGCTGGCCGGCTGGGGCGAGAGGAGGTGGATCGGGAACTCGGCCGCCTTGGCGCTGCCGGCCCATTCGGCTGGAGGGATCCAGGTCGGGTGGCCGGGACAGTCGGCATAGCCGAAGCCGGCGATCTTCTCCGAATAGAGCTCGATGCGGCCGGAGGGCGTGCGCAGCCGGTGGCCCGCCGGATCGGCACGGAATTCGGCAAACAGCGTGTGGGGCTCGTCGGGGACAGGCTTGCGCAGCCAGCCCTGCGCCCAGAACGTGTCGAAGTCGGGAAAGGCGTTGCTGCCGGGCTTGTAGGCGCGCTCGTAGAGGTGGCGCAGCCATTCCATCTCGGAGCGGCCTTCGGTGAAGGCCCGGGCGATACCGGCGCGCTCGGCAAGGCCCTCGAAGATCTCGAAGTCGGAGCGGGCTTCGCCCACCGGTCCGATCGCCTTCTTCATGGCGATCAGGAAGTCGTCCTGGCGGGACGTGCCGAGGTCGTTGCGCTCCAGCGTGCTGGAAGCGGGCAGGACGATGTCGGCATGCCTGGCCGTGGCCGTCCAGAAGATCTCGTTCACCACCACCGTGTCGGGGCGGCGGAAGGCGCGGACCAGCCGGTTCAGGTCCTGGTGGTGGTGGAACGGGTTGCCGCCGCACCAGTAGACCAGCCTGACATCGGGATAGGTGCGGGTGTCCCCGTCATAGCTGTAGGTCCCGCCCGGATGGAGCAGCATGTCGGCGATGCGGGCGAGCGGGATCCAGCTGTCGATCGGGTTCAGGCCCTGCGAATGGGTGGGGTTGGCGAGTTTCGGCCACTTGCTGCCATTGCCGCCCATGGCGCTGTAGCCAAAGGCGAAGCCGCCGCCGGGCAGGCCGATCTGGCCCAGCATCGACGCCAGTGCGATGGCGGCCCAGTAGGGCTGCTCGCCATGGTCGGCGCGCTGGAGGCCCCAGGCGAGGTTGATCATGGTCCGGCACCCGGCCATGCGCCGGGCGAGGTCGCGGATCCGGTCGGCCGGCACGCCGGTGATCGGCTCCGCCCATTCCGGCGTCTTCGGGGTGCCGTCGGTGCGGCCTTCCAGATAGGCGGAAAAGCGGTCGAAGCCGGCGCAGTAGCGGTCCAGGAAGACTTGGTCGTGCAGCTTCTCCGCCAGCAGGACATGGCACAGCGCCAGGATCAGGGCCGTGTCGGTATTCGGGCGGACGGGGATCCAATGGGCATCTAGCCAGGGCGGCAGGTCGGCACGGTTCGGGCCTAGGTTGACGAAGCTAGTGCCGGCGTCCTTGCAGCGGCGGATCCAGGTCTCTGTGGTATGATGGCCGATGCCGCCCGGTTCGACCTGTGCGTTCTTCAGCGGCAGGCCGCCGAAGCAGATCATCAGCTGGGTGTGCTCCGCGATGCCGTCCCAGCTGGACACCGGCCCGCCGACCGGGGCGAGCGTGCCTATGACGTGCGGGAGGATGGTGATGGCGGCGGCGTAGCTGTAGTTCTGGATGCTGACGGTGGAGCCTCCCGTCAGGTTCATGAAGCGCTGGAGCTGCGACTTGGCGTGGTGGAAGCGCCCGGCGGACGACCAGCCATAGGAGCCGGAATAGACCGAAGCCGGACCGTGCTCGGCACGCACCCGCTGCAATTCGCCGGCCACCAGGTCGAGCGCCTCGTCCCAGCTCACCTGGACGAACGGGCCGGTGCCGCGCTCCTCGCGGTCGCGGCGCTCCAGCCAGGCCTTGCGGACCATCGGATGGCGGACGCGGGCCGGGCCCTGGATGGCCTCCGGCATGCTGGTGATGATGGGCGAGGGGGTGGGGTCGCCATCGAACGGCTCGGCGCGGACGAAGCGGCCATCCTCGACCACGGCGTAGAAGGCGCCCCAGTGGGCGGCGTGGATGTAGCGACCCGAATTCGACAATGGAGGTGCTCCGCGCATCGGACCGCTGGGATATGGTTTCCGGATGGTCAGACAGCCAGATAGCCGCCGTCCACCGGGAGGATGGTGGCGGTGACGTAGGCGGCGGCCGGGGAAGCCAGGAACAGCACTGCGCCGGAAAGGTCGGCAGGTGTGCCCCAGCGCTTGAGCGCCGTCCGGTCGCGGATCGCCTGGTAGCGCGTGGGGTCGTCCTGGATGCCGCTGGTGAGCGGGGTCTCGATCCAGCCGGGAGCGATGGCGTTCACCCGGATCCCCTCGGCAGCGTAGGCGATGGCGAGCGACTTGGTGAGCTGCGCGACACCGCCCTTGGAGGCAGAATACCCGGGCACCAGACCGCCACCGAAGAAGCTCAGCATCGACGCGGTGTTGACGATGCAGCCGCCGCTGGCGGCCAGCAGCGAGCGGACCGCGTCGCACATCCGCATCGTGCCGGTCAGGTTGATGTCGATCACTTCAGCGAAGACGTCCGGTTCCAGCTCGGCATGGCGGCGGATGACGCCGGCGCAGTTCACCAGCACGTCGAGGCGGGACAGGCCGTCCACCAGACCGGCGATGGCGTTCCCGTCACGCACGTCCAGGACATGGCGGGCCGCACCCGGCAGGTCCGCGCCCGCCGCCTCCACCTCGGCATGTACCGCGCCGGTCGCGGTGACGGTGGCGCCGTGCCGGAGGAAGGCGCGCGCGATCGCCTTGCCGATCCCGGACGTGCCGCCGGTGACCAGCACGTGGCAGCCGTCGAACAGGTCCGGGCGGAAGGTCTCGCTCATCGGATGAACTGGTCCAGGTAGTCGGCGCCGAGGCCGCACGCGGCGTAGTGGCGACGGCACATGTCGATCTTCTTGAACACGTCCTCGAAGCCGACATGCTCGTCGCGCTCGTTCATGTAGTACATGCAACCGGTAATGTTGAAGAAGGTGATCATCTCCTCGGTGTCCTCGGGCACCCAGAGCGTGTGGATCTCGCCCGGCGGCTCGAACACGTAGGAGCCGGTCTCCGCGACCCAGTCATGCTCCAAATATTTCCAACGGCCCTTGAGCACGAAGCCGTGGACCGGGTTCGGGTGGAGGTGGCGGGACAGGATGCCGGACTTGCGCACGCGGAGCAGGTTGCACCACTGGCCGGCCAGGGTGTTGAGCATGAGCGGGCGGAACCAGACATCCGGCGCCTGCGGGACCCAGACCCGCTCATCGTCGGGGATCGCCTTCACCGCGATCTCCGGCGGTGCCAGCGGGTGGGTGGAGCCCTTCATGTCGGCATAGAAACTGCTCATCGAGATCTCCTCAGGCGGCGGGTTCGGCCGCAGCGGCGCGGGCTTGGAGAAGCCGGGCATAGTAGCGGTCGGTATTGTCGATGTGGCGGCGAAGCAGGCCCTGCAGTGCCGGCAGGTCGCCACCCGCCACGGCGGCCTGGATGTCCAGATGCTCGCGGAACGAGTTCTCGGCATGGGCGCGCTGGCGGGCGAGGCGGGTCCTTAAGGCGGAGAAGCGCCAGTCGACCGTGGTGCGATAGGCATCCATCAGCATCGGGCTCGAGGCTGCCTGCAGGATCGCCAGGTGGAAGGCGGAATCCAGCCGCTGGTAGCCCAAATCCGCCACGGTTGCCGGATCGAGCGCGAACGGACGCATCAGTTCGATCACCGCCTGCAGGTCGCGGGCCAGGTCCTGGCGGTTGCGCTCCAGCGCCAGGGCCACGGCTTCCAGCTCCAGGGCCGCGCGCAGCTCGCACAAGGCGCGCACCTCGGCGGCCGTCGGATCGAAGACGAAGATGCCCCGCTGCGGCACGATCTTGAGCAGCCCTTCACCCTGCAGCCGGATGCAGGCTGAGCGGATCGGCGCCTTGGTCACGCGGTAGCGGGTCGAGAGCTGCTGCTCGGACAGGCGCTCGCCCAGCTCGAATGTCCCCTCGACGATGTCCTGCCGCAAGCGCGCCAGGACCAGGTCGGTGAGCTGCTCGGGCCGGTCGATGGGCGTGACCTCGGCGGCGACCATGTCCGACGCCTCAGGCGGCCATCGGGTGGTTGGGCAGGTCGATGGGCGCTGGAAGCTGCTCCTTCATCATGTGCGCCACGCCCTTGTCGGCCACCGCCAGCACCGTCGTGTTGGTGTTGCCGCTGATGATGGTCGGCATCATCGAGGCGTCGAACACCCGCAGCCCCTCCATCCCGATCACCCGTAGATCCGGGTCGACGACGGCCAGCGGGTCGCTGGGCAGGCCCATCCTGGTCGTGCCGACCGGATGGTAGACCGTCTTCACGAAGCGGCGGCAATGGCCGATCAGATCGTCGTCGGTCTTCAGCTCGTCCGACGGGAACACGACCTTCTTCACCATCTCCTTCAAAGGCGACGCCTCGAACATCTCGCGGACGACCTTCACCGATGCCAGCGTGATGCGCAGGTCGTCAGGGTGGTCGAAATAGTTCGGGTCGATCACCGGCGCCGCCTTCGGATCGGCCGAGCGCAGCGTGAGCCGGCCGCGGCTCTTGGGCCGGAGCAGGCAGGAGTTCACGGTGATGCCGTGGTCCGGCTGGATGTCCTTGATGTCCTTGTCCAGGAACACGGCGGGCACGCAGAACAGCTGGATGGTCGGATCGGCGTCCATGTCTTCCGGATTGAAAAAGCCGCCGGCTTCCACGCCGTTCGAGGCGACGGGACCCGACTTGAACAGGAGGTACTGCAGCCCGTTGCGGTACTTGGCGATGCCGACGTCCTGGCCGTGATAGCCATAGGCGCCGTTGGTCATCGCGATGACCGGGACCTCGTGATGGTCCTGGAAGTTGCCGCCGACGCCATCCAGCCGGTGCTTGACCGTGATGTCGTGCCGCCTGAGCTCATCCTCCGGACCGATGCCGGAGAGCATCATCAACTTGGGCGTCGCAATGGCACCGGCGCACAGGATGACCTCCTGTGCGGCCCGGGCCTGCACCGTGCGCCCATTCTGCAGGTACTCGACTCCGACGGCGCGGCTGCCCTCCAGCATGATCCTGGTGACGACGACGCGGGTCTCCAGCTTCAGCTTCGGATCGTCGCGGACAGGGCCCAGGAAGGCCGTGGCCGCCGAGCAGCGCCGGCCCTGGAAGGTGGTGGTCTGGTAGTAGCCGACCCCCGTCTGGCGCGGACCGTTGAAGTCGCCGCTGTAGGGGATGCCCACGGCCTGCGCCGCCCGCACGAAGGCGCGGCTGGCCTCGCAGGTATGGATCGGGTCGGAGATCTTGAGCGGCCCGGACACGCCGTGCAGGGCGTTGTGCAGGCGCTGGTTACCCTCCATGCGGCGCATGTGGGCGACCACGTTGCGAAACGCCCAGCCGGCCCCGCCGCTGCTTTCTTCCCAGGGATCGTAGTCGGACGCCTGGCCGCGGATATAGATCATCGCGTTGACGGAGCTGCCGCCGCCGACGATCCGGCCCTGCGGGATGATCGGGGCCCGGTTGCCCAGGCGTTCCTGGCGCTCCGTCTCGTAGAACCACATGAACTTCTCGACGCCCAGCAGCTTGATGAAGCCGGCCGGCATGTTGACGAGCGGGTTGCGGTCGCTTGGGCCCGCCTCCAGCAGCAGCACACGTGCCCCATGGTCCTTCACCAGCCGCCCGGCCGTCACACAGCCGGAGCTACCGCCACCAACCACGATGAAGTCGTACTGGGGGGACAATGCCGCTTCCTTTCGTCGTCCGCTCCGGGTCCGGCGCAGGGCGACCGTTGATTTAGAGGGTTGTTCCGGCGAACATCGCCAAACGTCTCGCCCCGACAACGCCACGCCGGCAGCAGGATCGATCGATGCTCCCGACCAGCGTTTAGATGGCTTTTCTAGAGCCTAACATGTTAGATGCCGACGTCAAGGCGAGGCCGGTTCCGGCCGGACCGGCGCCAGGCACTGCCGATCAGGGCCGGACCATCCGCGTCCTCATCCTGGTCGGCGACGCCGACGGCAATATCGGCGATCAGGCGATCCGCACCGCCACCTGCGCCCTCATCCGGGCTTTTGCCCCTTCCACCCAGGTCACCATTGTCACGCGCCATGCCGCCCAGGTCGAGCGGACGCTTGGCGTCTGCGCCATCGCCGCCGGCGCGCGCGGATGGGCGCGGCAGCTGGTTGCCCTCCGCCAGTCCGACCTGGTCCTGGTGGGCGGCGGCGGGCTGTTCCAGGACGACGACAGCCTGGTCAAGATGCCGTACTGGTGCGCCCGCATCCTCGCCACCCGGACCGTGGGAACACGGGTGGCGGGATTCGCCCTGGGCGTAGGCCCGCTGGATCACCCGGCCAGCCGGCTGGCCGCGCGCCTGGTGTTCCGCGCCATGTGCCATGTGAGCGTGCGTGACCGGCATGCACATGAACTGGCCCAGCTCCTGTGCGACCGCCCGGTCCACCTCCTGCCCGACCCGGCGATCTGTCTCGAACCCGCTGGACCCGACCAGGCGAAGGCCTGCCTCGTGTCGGCGGGACTGGGCGATGACGGCCGCCCGCTGCTGGGCGTGTCCGTCCGGCGCTGGTTTCCGCCAGCGCCGCGCCTGCTGCCGCGCAAGCTGGCTCGCCGGCTGGGCATTCCCAACCCCCAGATAGCCCGGACGGGCAGCGGATGGTCCAGCGCCTGGCCGATCTCCTCGACCGGCAGGTGGAGTGCTTTGGCCTGCGCGTCCTGTTCCTCCCGACCTATTGTTCCGCCTCGGAGGCGGACGACCAGCTCGCCAGGACGGTCGTGGCAAGGATGCGGCGCGGGGCCGATGCCGCGGTCGTGCGGATCGACGATGCGGCGCTGCTCAAGGCCTGTGCCGGGCGGTGCCGGGCCTTTCTCGGCGGGCGGATGCACCCGCTGATCCTCGCCGCCGGCATGGGGGTGCCGCTGGTTGGCCTGTCCTACAACCCGAAGTTCGCCGGCTTCGCCGAGCTGATCGGCATGGGCGACCGGATCGTCGACGTCCGGTCCTTGGTGCATGGCGATGGGCTCGAACGGCTGGACCATCTGCTGGACGCGGCGCTGCGGGGAGGGCCGGTCGATCCGGGACCGGTGGATCGCTGCAGGGCCATGGTCGAGGACGGCGTGAGGCGGCTGTTCGCCGGGCTGTGACGCGGGGGTCAGTCGCACTTAAGGGCCGCGCGCAAGGCCTGGCTGGACGCCGCCGCGCCTGCCGGAACGACGTTCACGGGCAGGCCGGGGACCGTGAGGGTCGTGGCCTGGCTGGCATCGAGCACGACCCCGCGGTGGCGCCGCCCGTTCCACAGAACCGGCGCCAGGGCGAACAGCGTGTCGACGACCGGCGAGGGGCTGTGCCAGCTCACGAGGCTGCGACGATGGACGTTCGGCAGGGTACAAAGCGTCGCGCCCCAGTTGACCTTGAAGCGCAGCACGCCGTCGGTCAGCCAGGGCATCGCCCCGCCAAGCCGCAGGCTGGCCAAGCCCAGTGCGGTGGCGTGTTCCGCACAGGCGGCATAGATGGCCGGTGCCACGGCCAGCCGCCGCGCCTCGTCAGGCAGCAGCGAGGTGCCCATCGAGATCACGTCGAGGGCGGGAGGGTTCCGCCTGACCAGTGCGCCCGCGACCTTGGGACCTCCCGGCATCGACAGCCAGACGATCTCGCCCCGGCGAGCCAGCCGATGCAGCTGGGCGTGGGTGCGGATGAGCGCACCTTCGCCAAACCGCTGGGCGGCGTAGGGCTGGTACATGCTGTGATAGAAGCTGTCGAAGTCGCGGTCGCCTTGCGTGATCTCGGCGCGCAGGCCGCTCTTCCGCGAGCGGCGCAGATTGCTCGAGACGGACTTCGACTTGCTTGACCGTACCATGGCCTCGATTCCTGCCTCGAAGCCGATCGCGTCCGGCATCACGAGATATGGAGGGCGATCGAACAGGTCGGCCAGCATCGACGGAAGCCGCAGGATCGACAGGTCCGTTTCAGCCTGGTCGGCCCTGCGCAGGAGGTCGTGCCAGGGTCGGCTGCCAAGCTGCTCGGTGCGGCGATCCAATGGTAGCAGCCGCATCGCCAGCAGGCGGAGGGTCGCGTTCGCGCCGGCGATCAGCAGGCTGCCGGGTTCGCCCGTGCCAGTCCGCCCGGTGACGCGGGCCACCGGCAGCCGCCAGAGCACCAGGGGTGCCGCCGCATAATGGAGCCAGCCGCCGATCACGTCGCCACCGGTGGCTGGCCGAGACGGCTCTCGACCACGCGGAACTTCTGCCCCGGTGGCGGCTCCAGCCTTTCCTCGAACCGGGTGGCGACACCGGCGCTGTCCCCGAGCACGCGTTGCATCGCCGCCTCCACCTTGCGCTCCAGCATGGGGTCGTGCGGCCCGTGCGGCTCGATCCGGACGACGAACCGGTCGATGGCCTCCTGGATGATCTGGTAGCGTGCGATCCCCTCGATCGGCTCGATCGCCAGGGTCAGGTGGAACGGGGCCAGCAGGCTGCCGTCCGCCCGCCGCACGCAGTCGACCAGCCGCCCTTCGAAACGGCGGACCCGCGCGAACCGGCGGCCGCAGGCACAGGACGGCAGCGGACCCGGATCGACCACGTCGCCAATGTCGTAGCGGAACAGGGGCATGCCCAGCAGGTCCAGGGGCGTGGTCACCAGGCGCATCATGCCTGTCACCGCGGACGGCAGGAACTCCGTGATCACCAGGTCCTCAGCCAGGTGATAGCCTTCCCTGGAAGAGCACTGATAGCCCAGCGTGCCGCACTCGGTGGACCCGTAGATGTCGAACGGTGTCGTGCCGAAGCTGCCTTCCAGCAGCCGCCGCGTGGGCTCGTCCAGCGTCTCGGCCGTCGTGAAGACCGCCTTTGGGCGGTGCGGCCTTACCAGCCTGGTGCAGAGAGATGCCAGTTGCCGGAGCGGTGTCGTGAACCCGTAGAGGATGTCCGGACGTACCGCCTGGAACAGCTCGAGTACCGTTTCGGGCGGATCCTCGCTGGAGGCATGGTGCCAGCGCAGCCAGCCCGCTCGCTTCGTCTTCGGCCGGCTGCTGACAAGGAGCATGGACATGCCGGGGCGGTAGCCGCCCGCCCAGAGCGTGCGGAGGAACGTCGCCTGGCGGACCCGGCGAACATGCGGGTCGCGGACGATCACGAACGGACGGCCGGAGGAACCGCTGGTCAGCGTCCGGTCGAGCTGGGTGGGCGGAAAGCCCCGGCTGGTCCGCGCCTCCTCGCCGGCGGCCTGGAGTTCAGCCTTGGTGACGGGCGGCAGGTGGCGCAAATCGCCCGGCTGCCGCAGGTCGGCGGCCGTCATTCCGGCGGCCTTCAGCCGCTCGCGCCAGAAGGGGACATGCGCTTCGGCGCTCGCCGGCAGCCTTTGCAGCCTGGCAGCCTGAAGCGCCCGCAGCTGCTCGTCCGCCAAGTACTGCTGGCGGAAGAGGCGGCGGCAGAGCAGCGCCGTCTCGCCCAAGGACGCGAGCGGTCGAAGGGGCATGGGGAAGGGCCTGGATCACCTTCTGGTCGGCCACCATGGCGGTCGGCTCGCCATTGCTCAAGAGCGCCTGGCGAACCATCCCGGCGGGCCCTGCCGTTGCGCTTGGCCGCCGAGCGGGATGCCTTTGACATCGGCCGCGTGGCTCCTTCACGGCCGCGCCTGGTTCGCGCCGGCAGCGCCGCAGACGGCTATCATAGCAG
>NZ_DATAGQ010000238.1:0-5830 GCF_036263595.1 Geminicoccus sp.
ATCACCCTGTGCAGCACGGTCCTCTGCCTGCTCATCGCGATACCCTGCGCGTTCGGCCTCACCCTGTTCTCCTTCAAGGGCAAGGAGGACGTGAAGATGTGGGTCCTGAGCAATCGCATGATGCCGCCGATCGCCGCGGCCGTGCCGCTCTACCTGGCCCTGCGCGGCGTCGGCCTCCTCGACACCTGGACCGGCATGATCCTGATCTATACCGGCTTCAACCTGCCGTTTGCCATCTGGATGGCGATGTCGTTCTTCCGCGGCGCCCCGCACGAGGTGCTGGAAGCGGCGCGCATTGACGGCTGCAACTGGCTCCAGGTTCTCACCAGGGTGATGGTGCCGATGGCCGCGGGTGGGCTGATGACGGTGGCGGTGTTCGTGTTCCTGTTCGCCTGGAACGAACTGCTGATCGCCCTTTTCCTGACCAATCGAAGTGCCCGGACCTTCCCGGTGATCCTGACGTCGTTTTCGGGGCAGGCCCAGACGCTCTGGGAGCAGATGGCGGCAGCGTCGATGATCCAGCTGATCCCGCCCGTAATCCTCACCTTCTTCGTCCAGCGACATATCGTGGCCGGCATGACGATGGGCGCAGTGAAATGAGCGAAGGAACGACAACCATGACCAGGGTCGCACTGGTGACGGGCGCGAGCCGCGGCATCGGCCGGGCCATCGCCCTTGGACTTGCCAGGGAAGGCTTCGATCTGGCGCTCAACGACATCGAGCAGCAGAACGGGGATTTGCAGACGCTCGCCCGCGAGATCGAGGAACTCGGTCGGCGCAGCCTGATCGTCCTAGCCGATGTGCGCGACAAGCCTGCGGTGCAGCGCATGGCGGCCTCAATGATCGAACGGCTAGGCCAGGTCGACGTGCTCGTGAACAATGCCGGCATCCTCACCTCGGCCAGGATCGAGGACATCACCGAGCAGCAATGGGACGATGTGTTCGACGTCAACGCCAAGGGAGTCTTCCTGGTGACCCAGGCGCTGCTGCCGCACATGCGCCAGCGCCGCTACGGCCGGATCGTCAACATCGCTTCCGTCGGCGGCAAGCGCGGAGGCCCGGGTCAGGCACATTACTGCGCCACCAAGGCCGCCGTCCTCGAGTTCACCCGCGTCCTGGCGATGGAGCTGGAAGACAGCGGCATCACGGCCAACTCGATCTGCCCTGGCATCATCATGACGGAGATGGGCAAGGTGAACCTCGGCAGCCAGACGGACATCGACAAATGGTCTGCGGCCACTGCCCTTAGACGCATAGGCCGGCCCGACGACATCGTGGGTGCCGCCTGTTTCTTCGCCTCGGACGCGTCCGCGTTCATTACCGGGCAGTCGTTGAACGTCTGCGGCGGCCTGATCTTCGACGGTGGCTGAGCCTTCAGGCTGGCACTTCTACCGGGGGTGCCGCCGTCGACGCCCGCCATTCGAGCGAACAGGCCAGCTGGATGCGCGACGCCCCGGATACGTCGCCCTGGATGCGCTGCATCATGCGATTCCAGGTATGGCGGGCCAGTTCGTCGGTCGGCTGGCGGACCGCGCTGATCGGCGGGCGGAGCACCTGCATCCACTCATGATCGTCGAAGCCCAGCAGCGACACGTCCTCCGGCATGCGCAGGCCGCGATCGCCCAGTTCCTGCAGAGCAGCCAGCGTCGACACGTCGGACAGGGCAAAGACGGCGGTGGGCAAGGGCCTCTGCTGGAGCCGGCGGTGCAGCGCCTTGCCGATGGAGAACAGATCGCCGCCTGGACAGAGCGTCTCGCAGCTCGACGAGATCCCCGCCGCAGCGGCCGCGGTTTCGAATCCGGTGATCCGCTCGAGCATGTTCGGAATGGAACGGCTGGTCCCGACCGCCAGAATGCGCCGGTGACCCACCTCGATCAGCCGGCGGGTGGCCACCAGCGTCGCTTCGAGGTTGTTGACCCCGACCGAATCGAAGTCCGAATGGTCGCTGGTACGGTCGACGATGACCGTCTTCACCCCCTGATCGCGGATCAGCGACTGCGACACGAACCGCTTGTCGACCGGTGCCAGGATCATGCCCGCCACCCGCCAGGCCAGCATCGCCTGCACACGGCTCAGCTCCTGCTCGGCATCCTCGTTGGCGCTGCCCACCAGCAGCTGGAATCCCTGGGCGTGGGCCAGCCCCTCCAGCCGGGTGGCGAGCGCTGCCAGGAACGGGCTCATCAGCGT
This sequence comes from Geminicoccus sp., assembly GCF_036263595.1. Taxonomy (NCBI): domain Bacteria; kingdom Pseudomonadati; phylum Pseudomonadota; class Alphaproteobacteria; order Geminicoccales; family Geminicoccaceae; genus Geminicoccus; species Geminicoccus sp. Next base: position 2,188 of record NZ_DATAGQ010000238.1, read on the forward strand.
GGGCAGGACCAAGCCCACCACGGATGTCTGCCGGCGCCGCAGGGTCGACGCCACTTGGTCGCGCTGGTAGCCGAGTTCCCCCATCACCGTCCGCACCCGCGCCACCAGTTCGGGTGCGACGCTGGTCCGGCCGTTGAGGACGTTGGAAACGGTAGCGATCGACACGCCCGCCGCCGAAGCGACATGGCGGATCGTGACACGCTGCGAGTTACCCTTGGCGTCGCGCATGCTCACGGCGCTTTGCCATCCCTGATCGTTCATGAACATCACCAGGGTTCATTTCCGCAGCCGACGTGTCAACCTGCTTGCGTCGATACCGAGCCGTTCTATAACTTTCTGGTGAAAGGTTTCACGAGCGTCATCCAGCGAGATGTCGCCGATGAGGCCGGCTCAGGGAGAATGAACACCATGTCGAGGTGCAGCTTGATCGCGGCTGATGGGCTCCTTGCCGCGAACACGCTCGGCAATGGTGTCGCCCGAGCGGGTGAAGCGTCGGAGATCGCGCTCGTCGAGACCGGCGGCAGTTCCAGGTTCAGGCGATCAAAATGGGCGTGCGGAAGGCGCCAGCCACTTTGCCCAGCCAGATCGAGCTGGACCATCTGCGCAGGATCGTTCGCAAGCTTGAGGCGTCCAGGAGCGACGTCGCTGCCGAGCGCGAAGTCCACGGCATTGTCGGAGAGCTGGCGGCGGGCGGCGTCGCTGTGGTCTTGATCCCGGACGAGGTGCCGGAGATCTATGTCCATGCTTGGCGGATCCTCGTGATTCGGCAAGGCCAGCAGCCGGCTGCAATGTGATCTCGCTCTGCATCCTCCAGGTCATCTCGACCGGCTTCAACATGCTCAGTGTCGACCCGCAACTCACGCTGGCCATCTGGGAAGGCATCCTGTTCACCGTGCTCGCACTTCAGGCCGCCTGGCCGAAGCTCGCCCTTGTGCTTCGGGGAATGGAATGAGCGTCGCCGTCCTCGACATCGGCAAGACCAACCTGAAGATCCACCTGCTCGACGAGAACGGGATGCTCCTGGCGGAGCGCAGCCGGGTGAACCGGTCCCTGCCTGGCCCGCCCTGGCTGCACTACGACCTTCCCTCCATCGAGGACTGGCTGATCGCCTCGCTGGTCGATTTCAGCCGGCAATGGGAGATCGACGCCTTCGTCAGCGCCTGCCACGGTTCCGGTGGCGTGCTGGTGGATGATGACGGTCCGGTGCTGCAGCCGATCGACTATGAAAGCGAGGTGCCGGCGGGCGTTGCCGAGGAATACGCCTCGCTGATGCCACCGTTTGCCAGGCGCGGATCGGTGATCCAGCGGCAGGCCGGGCATTTCGCGCAGCAGATGCTCATGATGCAGCGCGCCTTTCCGAGCGAGTTCGGGCGCGCGCGCCATTTCCTGCCCCTGCCCCAGTACTGGGCCTGGCGCCTCACTGGTGTGCCGTCCATCGACACCACCATGCTCGGTGCCCAGTCGCAGCTGGTGAATCCGTTAGACCGCCGGTCGACCGGAATCGTCGAGCAGTTGGGATGGGGGCACCTGCTGCCGAAGGTCGTCCCGCCCTATCAGGTCCTGGGCACGCCAAGGCCGGGGCTCAACCTGCCGCCGTCCATGCAAGTGCTGGCCGGCATCCATGACAGCACCGCCAACCTGTACGGCTATCAAGCAGCAGGTTTCGAGGACTTCGCGCTCCTGTCGACCGGCACCTGGATCGTCGGCATGTGCCCCAGCACGCCGGCGGCCGCGCTGGACGAGGAGTTCGGCATGACCGTGACCAGCGATGTCGAGGGGCACCCCGTGGCGGGCGTCCTCGCGATGGGCGGGCGCGAGTATGCCGTGATCGCAGGAGGTTCCAGTGGCAGGGCCGTCCGTAAAGCGTTGCAGGCCGTGGTCGACCAGGACGTCCTGGCCATGCCCAGCTTCGTGGACAATGACGGTGTCTTCCCGAGCAGCGCCGGGCGCGGCCGGATCGAGGGGCCCGTCCCCAATCCTGCCGGCCGCATCGCGCTCGCCACGCTCTACAACGCCCTGGTGGCGGACATCTGCCTGGATCTGATGCGCAGCGATCAGACGATCGTGATCGATGGCGGGTTCACCGTCGATCCTGCGTTCGCCAGCCTGATGGCGGCCCTGCGGCCCAATCAGCTTGTGCTGGTCAACCACCAGGGTGGTGGGACGGCAGCAGGTGCTGCGCTGTTGTGGACCCATGAGAATCTGAAGAGGCCAGCCCGGCTGCGCCCCGAGCACGCCTCGCCGTTGCATCTCGACGGCCTTGCCCGATACCGCGCCCACTGGCGCGACGCGGTAGCAAGGCATATCCAGCGGCCGCTGCCCCGATCCTGCAGCGGCTTCCCATCGACCGACCATCAGGAGTAGCGAAGTGAGTGAGATCAGTCATCTGGACGTCCGCCAGAAGATGATCGCGACGGCCTTGGAGATGACCAGGCAGGGCATCAACCAGGGTACGGCAGGCAACATCTCCTACCGGATCGAGGACGGTCTGCTGATCACCCCGACCAGCCTGCCCTACGAGGTGATGACGCCGGAGGACATCGTCTCGATGAAATGGGACGGCACCTTCACCGGCCGGCACCGCCCGTCGTCGGAGTGGCGGTTCCACCGCGACATCCTGAAGAACCGGCCGGACGTCAACGTCGTCCTGCACAACCACGCGACCTATACGACCGTGCTGGCGACCCATGAGCGCGGCATCCCGCCTTTCCACTACATGACGGCGGTAGCCGGCGGCCACGACATCCGGGTCAGCAAGTATGCGACCTTCGGCACGCAGGAGCTGTCGGATGAGGTCCTGGTCGCGTTGAAGGACCGCTACGCCTGCATCATGGGCCATCACGGCATGATCACGCTCGGCAAGAGCCTGGACAAGGCGCTTGGCCTGGCGATCGAGGTCGAGACACTGGCCAAAATGTATGTTCACGCACTGGCGATCGGCGAGCCGCCTCACCTCTCGGCCGAGGAGATGGACCGGGTGATCGAGCAGATCCGCCGGATGTCCTACGGCAACGCGCCCGACCTGGACCATGTGAAGGACACGCCGAAGGCGCTCGCCTGATCATCGAAGGCCGGCAGATCACCGGCTAGCTGGTGATCTGCCGGCCGAGGCTCTGGACGTCGGCACCTTCCGTTCCAGTTGGAAGGCAACCGACGACCGGAGGTCCTCTCGTTGAGAACAATGCTTGCTTCCTGCGCCATCGCGCTGGCCATCCTGGCTGCGGGCGACGCCCATAGCGACACAGCCTCGCAGTACGGCCCGGAATTGCAGGGTTTCGGCTACCCGTTCAGGACCGAGCGGTTCGAGTTTCAGTCGCAGCGCCAGCCGATGGCGATGGCCTTCATGGACATCGCACCGGACCGCCCAAATGGCCGCACGGTGGTTCTCCTGCACGGCAAGAACTTTTGCGCGGCTACCTGGGAGGCCACGATCGGTCACCTGCTGCAGGCAGGCTACCGGGTGATCGCGCCTGATCAGATCGGCTTCTGGACGGTTTGAAGTAGCCCCTCCAGGGGTCTGCCTGAGACCGCAGGGCGACGGCGTTGGCTTGATGACTGTACTCAGGCCGTCGGTAGGGCTGGTTTGCCCGTGCTGTGGTCGCCTCGGCCGTCCAGGCAGGTTAAGGGGCGACCTGCTGATCGA
>NZ_DATAGQ010000239.1:0-12455 GCF_036263595.1 Geminicoccus sp.
GTACATCGAGACGATCTTGTCGTCGAAGCCCGGGAAGCGCCGCTGGTACTTGGCGATCAGCTGCGGGTCGAAGCTCGCTTGGCGGTCCCGTGGTACCTCCAGGTCCAGTTTGCCGGTGTCGGTCACCACCGTCTTGCGGCCGTAGCCGTTGCGGCGGTTGTCCGCCTCCTCCGACCCCAGGTGGTGGTCCATCTCGGCATTCAGCGCCCGCTCAGCCAGCGCCTTCTTCAGCTTGTCAAGCAAACCGTTCGGGTCGAAAGCTGTCTTTGGATCAGCACCAGCTAGCAACTGGTCCAGGATCGCGTCCGGGATCTTCGGCTCTTTGCGTCTCGGCATGTCGGGCCTCCTTCACGCCCATCATGCCCGCCACCGCACGAAAATCCCGACAGTCCTGTGCCGGTCCGGCTTCCGCACCGCTTCTTGTATGCCGTCGATCTTGTCAGTCGCCAGTCCGTCAGCACCACGATGGCACCTGGGTGGACGCACATCGGCAGGCATTGCCGGATGTGAGACCTGATGATGCTGGCGATCACGGGCCGTCCAGGACGAGCAGCGCGATGATGCCATTCATCTCTGCCAGGACCCGCCGCCGATGCTCGCGGCCGCAGCGTGATAGGCGGCAATCCAGTCGCCTCGAACAAAGAACATGACACCGTTCGGCTTGAACAGCCGCTCTCGAGCGGTGCTATGATCCCGTTCCGAACGTTTCACTCCGATTGATGCTCAGTATCACTCATCCCAGGCACGTTGAACCAGCGGCCCTGGAACACAGCGATGGGTACTGGGGAGCAGAATGCTCTCCAGGTTCCTCACTGGAACGGACTGGGCACCTGTTCCGAGTTTTTGCAGCCAAGGCAGCCCGAGCGCCTGGCTGCAGCCTGGGCAGCAGGTCATCACTTCGTGCAACGGCTGGACCAGGCGGCGCCGGGCCATCCGCAGCACGACCGATCACGATAGCGGTCCTTCACATCTCTGCCCCCACTTTTCTACGTTCCACGTGGCGAAGATGCCGAAGGAAGCAAAAAATGATCATGACCATGAGCGCGTCGTGGTGCAGGTCTGCCCGTCGGCGGCCAACGAGTCTGCGGTCGGTCACCAGGGCGCCCACGAAACAGCAGCAGCTGAACGATGAGCGCCTCCTGACGTGGCCCCAGCCCTGCTTGTACCCCGTTGCCATTGTCACGTGCGGGATCGGGTCGACCTGTAGGCCCGGAGAAGGGGTGCCTGCTGATCGCCAAGCATATCGGCCGTCGCCGTCAGCAAGCCCATGATGCAAGGTTGTGACCCTGCGCTCGGACACCCTGGTGTTCGCCTGCTGGAACGGCAAGATCGTGCAGGACCTGATGATCGCCTGTGTCAAGCGGCGCATTGGCGCCATCAGGACGCCTCATGGACTGTACCCCATTTGAACCAGACAAGGTGGATAGCCGATAAGGCATAAGCATACGCCTTCGGATAGGGACGATAGCTTTCGATCCGGACGGACTTCCGCCGCGTGTCGAGGTGATAACGTCGGTGCAGCGACGGCGCCGGTGTCGGCCCCCAGAAGATACGCCTGGTCGAGGAGAGCATGCAGCCCGGCATGAGCGTGTCCTTGATCGCCTGCCAGGCCGGCATCTCGCCGAGCATGCTGTTCAACTGCGGCACCGGGTGCTGAAAGGTGGATTCGAAGCTATTCAGGCGGCGGATGAGCCGGTGGTCGGGCGGACCCATGTCCGGTACCTGGAAAAGCGCGTGTGCGCGTTGGAGCGCCTGCTGGGACGGTTCGCGATCGGATCGCGATAACCGCCGTCATCGCCACCCTGGGCATCGCCCGCTCCATCCTGATTTAGCGACAAGCGCGCTCGGCCAAGCCACACGGACGGTACTACAAGGCCGATGACTGCCGGCTGCTGCCGCTGATCCGCCAACTGGTCGATGGAGCGTCCGTCATACGGCTTTCGGCGCAACTCCGTGCTCTTGAACCGCCCTCTACAACGCGAGGATTTGTCAAAGGTGAACGCCAGGCGCGTGCTTTGAATCCTGCAGAAGCATGGTCTCGTCCTGCAGCGTCACACAGCCTGCCAAGTCGGCCGCCCCATGACGGCGTGGTAATTGCCCTGACCTCCATTGTCCGCCTTCGGCAATTACCTGACCGCTGTCCTTGCAGGAAGCGGATCATCCGTCTGCTGACGGATGATGATGCTGCGTTCACTTCGAACTCACCTGCCAGAGCGGCGAGATCGTTCGCATCCTGTTCGCGGTCGACGCCTGCGACCAGGAGATCATTGCTTGGTGGACCACCACGGCCGGTGTCTCCGGCAAGCCTCCAGCGTCTCCTGACGCTGGCTCCTTTGGAGATGAAGCATCCGCCTGCTGCGGATGCTGGTCCAGGACCTCATGGCCCCGCCTGCGTCGGGAAGCGCTTTGGCAGCCTGAAGATGCCTCGACCGGTGGAGTGGCTGTCGGACAATCGATCGGCAGAAGCCGATTGATCCGCTTCCTGAAAGGACGACGGTCAGGAGACCGTCGAGGGGCAGCGCCTACATCGCCAAGGGCGCCCGCAACCCCGCCACCGCCCTTGGCCTGCACCCTGTCTGCTCGTCCCAGAGCAACGGCATCGCCAGGGCCTTCACAAAGACATTCCGGCGGGACTACCTGCGGCTCTCGATCCTGCCGGATGCCGCTACCGCCCCCGGGCTGCTGCCAGCCTGGTTCGACGAGTACAACACCATCCACCCGCACCCGACGCTACGCATCCATTCATCCGCTCATTTCCGCAGACTCGGTGCCTAACCAACCTAGACCCTGTCCGGTTCAAACGGGGTGCATGTGTGGATGGGTCCAGCCGCGCAAGGTTGTTTTGACGCTCGACGTCCGTCAGGTGCAGCCATGTGTGCGGCCTGTTTGCGCAGCACTTGGCTGCTGGCCCCGGTAATCGCTTACCCAGCGCATAGCGCAGAGCCGCCTGCCAACCCACGGAGTGTCCGGTCTGACGAAGGAAACTCCAAGGTGGACCACCCGATGCTTCCTCCCTCTGAAGCGGTTCCTGCTCACGCTCGGGGCCTACAGCGCTTCATGTCGGCGGGCGACCTGTTGCCTGCCACACCCGAAGCTGCCCCGCAATGCCAAGCACAGGCTGTCTGACAATCGTAGCTGCTGGTCCGTTCAGGCCACAGGCTCCCCCCGTGCCCCCTTGGATGCCAGTGCTGAAGACAATGGCAACCGACAGCCTGATGGACCAACCTCTGGCTCCAGAACATGAAAAAGGGCCTGCGGATTGCTCCGCAGGCCCGTGTGTCAGCGCTTGCAGTGGACCCGCTCAGTTAGGGCGAGCGCCAGTACCCGACTTCTCCGCGACAGCGGCGATTGCCTCCGGCGACGGGACGTCCGGCAGCGGGTCCGGCAGTCGGATCAGCGCCCGCGCCAGCACTTGGTCGACTGTCGAGACAGGGACGATCTCGAGCTTCTTTTTCACGTTCTCCGGAATGTCCGCTAGGTCCTTCTCGTTGTCCTTGGGGATCAGCACCGTCTTCAGCCCGCCGCGGAGAGCGGCCAACAGCTTCTCCTTCAGGCCCCCAATCGGCAGCACCCGGCCACGAAGCGTCACCTCACCCGTCATCGCCACGGCTGCATGAACCGGGATCTTCGTGAGCACGGAAACGATCGACGTCACCATGGCGATACCAGCCGACGGACCGTCCTTCGGCGTGGCGCCTTCAGGCACGTGGATGTGGATATCGATCTTCTCGAACAGGTCCGGCTCGATCCCGAGCGCAGCCGAACGGTGGCGGACATAGGAGCGCGCGGCTTGGATCGACTCCTGCATCACGTCGCCAAGCTTGCCGGTGATGGTCATCTTGCCCTTGCCGGGCACGGTGACCGCCTCGATCGTCAGGAGCTCGCCGCCCACCTCCGTCCAGGCCAAGCCGGTGGTGGCACCGATCTGGTCTTCCAGTTCCGCCTCGCCATAGCGGAACTTGCGGACGCCGGCATACTTCTCGATGTTCTCGGCGTCGATCCGCACGGACTTGACGCCTTCGAGCACGATCTCCTTGGCAGACTTGCGCGCCAGGTTCGCGATTTCGCGCTCCAGGCTGCGGACACCCGCCTCGCGGGTGTAGTACCGCACCAGCGAGATCACCGCGTCGTCCTCAAGAATCCACTCATCCTTCTTCAGCCCGTTCTGCTCGGCCTGTTTGGAAATGAGGTGGCGCTTGGCGATCTCGAGCTTCTCGTCCTCGGTATAACCTGGGATCCGAATGATCTCCATGCGGTCGAGCAGCGGCTGCGGCATGCGCAGCGTATTCGCCGTACAGACGAACATCACGTCCGAGAGATCGTAATCGACCTCCAGGTAATGGTCGTTGAAGTTGACGTTCTGCTCTGGATCCAACACCTCCAGCAGCGCCGCCGACGGATCACCGCGGAAGTCGGCGCCCATCTTGTCGATCTCGTCCAGCATGAACAGCGGATTGCTGGTCTTAGCCTTCTTCATGCTCTGGATGAGCTTGCCGGGCATCGAGCCGATATAGGTCCGCCGGTGGCCACGGATCTCCGCCTCGTCCCGGACGCCGCCGAGCGAGAAGCGCACGAAGTTCCGCCCGGTGGCCTTGGCCAGCGACTTGCCCAGCGACGTCTTGCCCACGCCCGGAGGGCCGACCAGGCACAAGATCGGTCCACGGATCTTGTCTACACGGTGCTGCACCGCAAGGTACTCGACGATCCGCTCCTTGACCTTCTCCAGGCCGTAATGATCGGCGTCAAGGATCTCCTGGGCGCGCTTCAAGTCCTTGTTGATCTTGGACCGCTTCTTCCATGGAATGGACAGCATCCAGTCCAGGTAGTTGCGCACGACCGTGGCTTCGGCCGACATCGGGCTCATGGTCCGGAGCTTCTTCAGCTCGCCCATGGCCTTGTCGTGGGCTTCCTTCGAGAGCTTGGTCTTCTTGATGCGGTCCTCGAGCTCCGATGCCTCGTCGCGGCCGTCCTCGAGCTCACCCAGCTCCTTCTGGATCGCCTTCATCTGCTCGTTAAGGTAGTACTCGCGCTGCGTCTTCTCCATCTGACGCTTCACGCGCGACCGGATCCGCTTCTCCACCTGGAGAACCGAGATCTCTCCCTCCATGAACCCGTACAGCTTCTCCAGCCGCTCGGCGAGCGAACGGGTCTCAAGCAGTTCCTGCTTGTCCGAGATCTTCAGCGCAAGATGGGCGGCGATCGTATCGGCGAGCTTGGCCGGATCCTCGGTCTGGCTCAACGAGACCATGACCTCCGGCGGGACCTTCTTGTTCAGCTTCACGTACTGCTCGAACTGCCCGACCACCGCACGGGCCACAGCCTCCAGTTCGCGCGGTTCGGAAGCATCGTCGTCAATCGCCTCGGCCCGAACCAGGAAGAAATTCGGGTTGTCCTCAAAGCCGGTGACCTCGGCGCGAGCGACGCCTTCGACCAGGACCTTCACCGTGCCGTCGGGAAGCTTCAACAACTGCAGCACGGAGCTGACCGTGCCTACGCGGTAGATGTCATTCTTGCCGGGATCATCCTGGCTCGCGTTCTTCTGGGCAACGAGCAGGATCTGCTTGTCGTCCTTCATCACCTCTTCGAGCGCCTTGATCGACTTCTCGCGCCCGACGAAGAGCGGAACGATCATGTGCGGGAAGACGACGATGTCGCGCAACGGCAGAACGGGATAAAGATTGCCTAGCGCTTGCTCGCTCATGGTACCTCGTCTCTAGGGCGGCCAGGCCACCCCATGATCACGACCAGAGACGTGGCTATAGCAGACAAAGGTTTCAAGAACGTCAAACGGCCACGAAACCGTGGCCGTGACGTCGAATCAGCCGAGCGGCGTGACCGTCAGGACGCTGCTGCGTCCTGACGGGGCTCGCTATGGACCGTGAGCGGCTTCGCGCGACCTTCTGCGACCTCCCGGTTGATCACTACCTCGGTCACCCCGTTCATCGACGGCAGATCGAACATCGTATCGAGCAGGATCTGCTCCATGATCGACCGCAGTCCTCGTGCGCCGGTCTTGCGCTGGATGGCCCGATTGGCGATCGCCTTCAGCGAGTCTTCCTGGAAGGACAGCCTGACACCCTCCATGTCGAACAACTTCTGGTACTGCTTTACCAGGGCGTTCTTGGGCTCCTTCAGGATCTGGACCAGGGCGGCCTCGTCCAGGTCGTGAAGCGTCGCGATCACCGGCAAACGGCCAATGAACTCCGGAATCAGCCCAAACTTCAGCAGGTCGTCAGGCTCTGCCTCGGCCAACAGTTCACCCGTTCGCCGCTCGTCCGGCCCACGGACCTCGGCACCAAAGCCCATCGAGCGAGGCTTGCCGCGTGTAGCAATGATCTTGTCCAGGCCAGCGAAGGCACCGCCACAAATAAAGAGGATATTGGTGGTGTCGACCTGCAGGAACTCCTGCTGCGGGTGCTTGCGCCCACCCTGTGGCGGCACCGAGGCGACCGTACCTTCGATGATCTTCAAGAGCGCCTGCTGCACACCCTCACCCGAAACGTCCCGCGTGATCGACGGGTTCTCGGACTTGCGGCTGATCTTGTCGACCTCGTCGATGTACACGATCCCGCGCTGTGCCCGCTCGACGTTGTAGTCGGCCGCCTGAAGCAGCTTCAGGATGATGTTCTCGACGTCCTCGCCGACATAGCCAGCCTCGGTAAGCGTGGTGGCGTCCGCCATGGTGAACGGGACGTCCAGCGTGCGCGCCAGGGTCTGGGCAAGGAGTGTCTTACCGCACCCGGTCGGGCCGATCAGGAGGATGTTGGATTTCGCCAACTCCACCTCGCCACCCTTCGTGCCATGCGCCAGCCGCTTGTAGTGGTTGTGGACGGCGACCGAGAGGACCTTCTTTGCCTGGGACTGCCCAATGACATAGTCGTCCAGGATCGAGCAGATCTCTGCCGGCGTGGGCACGCCCGCCCGGCTCTTGGCTACCGCCGACTTGTTCTCTTCGCGGATGATGTCCATGCACAGCTCGACGCATTCGTCGCAGATGAACACGGTTGGACCCGCAATGAGCTTGCGAACCTCGTGCTGGCTCTTGCCGCAGAACGAGCAGTAGAGGGTATTCTTGGATTCCCCGCCGGACTTGCTCATCGATCGGGCGACTCGGTAGCTGTCATGGTTGGATGGTACGCGCCAGTGGACTCGGGTTCAACTGTCGGACGGAACAAACGCTGAGGCACCCGCTCCGTTCCAGGACAACAACATGCCAGCTGCCTGATTGACAACCTGCAAACACACGCAGGATGGCTAGCAGACTGTGACCGATCGGTCACGCGACCTTCACGTCCCGCTTCTCATAGACTTCGTCGATCAGGCCGAATTCCTTGGCCTGCACGGCACTCATGAAGGTATCGCGCTCCATCCGGGCCTCGATCTCGGGCAGGGTCCGTCCGGTATGCCGCACGTAGATCTCGTTCAGGCGCTGGCGCATGTTGATGATCTCACGGGCATGTATTTCGATATCCGTTGCCTGCCCCTGGAAGCCGCCGGACGGCTGGTGAGTCATGACACGCGCATGCGGCAGGGCGTAGCGCTTTCCGGGCGCCCCGGCACACAACAGGAGCGAGCCCATGCTCGCAGCCTGCCCAATGCAGATGGTCGATACATCCGGCTTGATGTACTGCATGGTGTCGTAGATCGCGAGGCCTGCCGTCACGATGCCGCCTGGCGAATTGACGTAGATCGCGATGTCCTTCTCGGGATTCTCGGCTTCGAGGAAGAGCAACTGAGCGGTCACCACGCTCGCGAGACCGTCGTCGACCGGACCCATCAGGAAGATGATCCGCTCCTTGAGCATCCTCGAGTAGATGTCATATGCACGCTCGCCGCGGCTGGTCTGCTCGACCACCATGGGAACCAGCTGCGCCATCGGACCCTGCATTTCCCGTCCCTCATCATCCGCGCCGGTGACGCGTAGGCTCGTCACACCATATGTAGCGTCTCTTTCCCGAAGTTGAAGCATGAGCTTCATCCAGGACTTCGACATCGGCGCTGCCGCCCCGAAACGGAAATCGCCGTACGAACGCAGCGCGTTCATACGGCGGCCTCTCACGCCCTGGTAGCTGGCCAGTTCAAACACTTCAACCGAAGATCAGGAAGCCGCCGCGTCCTCCTGGACGCCTGCCGAGGTCATGGGCTCGTCGTCTTCGTCGTCCGCTTCCTTCATCAATTCGTCCGGCGTGACCGTGGTGGTCGTCACGGCGGCCTTGTCGATGATGAAGTCGACGACCTTGTCCTCGAAGATCGGCGCCCGCAGCTGCTCGAGGGCCGATGGGTTCTTCTGGTAGAACTCGAAGACTTGGCGCGCCTGGCCAGGGAACCGCTGAGCCTGGGCGATCATCGCCTGCTGCAGTTCCTTGTTCTCGACCTTGATCTCGTTCTTCGTCCCGATGTCCGAGAGGAGCAGGCCCAGCCGCACCCGGCGCTCGGCGATCCTGCGATACTCTTCCTTGGCTTCGTCCTCGGACTTGCCCTCGTCGGCGAAGGTCTGGCCCATCCGCTGCATTTCGGCGGTCAACTGCCGCCAGATCGCCTCGAATTCTATCTCCACCATGCCCGGCGGCACCTCGAACTGGTGGCTCTCCGCCAGCACGTCGAGCAGCGCCCGCTTGAGCTTCATGCGGGTGGCCCGGCCATACTCCTGGGCGAAGCGCTGCCTGATCGCGTCGTTAAGCTTCTCGACGCTCTCCTGACCAAGCTTCTTTGCGAACTCGTCATCGACGACGACCTCGCCCGGCTCCTCGATCTTGTTCACCTTGATGTCGAAGGTCGCTGCCTTGCCACGGAGGTTTTCGGCACCGTAGTCCTCCGGGAAGGTCACCGAGATGACCTTCTCGTCACCAACAGACGTGCCGATCAACTGGTCCTCGAAGCCCGGGACAAGCATGCCCGAGCCAATCACCACCGGCATGTCCTTGCCGGTGCCGCCGTCGAACGGCACATCGTCGATCTTGCCCGCGAAGTCGATCGTCACGCGGTCGTCGGCACGGGCGGGACGGGGCTCGGCCGGCTCCGCATAAGGACGATTGCCCTTCACGATGTCGTCGAGCGCCTTCTGAATCACCTCAGGCGCGACCTCAGCCTCATAGCGGGTCAGCTGGATCGCCGCGAGATCCACCTCGGGAGGCGTGGGAAGGTTCTCGACATGCAGCTCGAACTCCAGGTCCTTGCCGTCGTCGAACGACGTGACCTCGACCTTGGGCTGCAACGCCGGACGCAGCTGGTGGTCCGCGATGGCCTGCTTCGAGCCAGCATCGATGCTCTTCTCGAGAATCTCGCCGACGACCGAACGACCATACTGCTTGCGCAGCAGAGAGACCGGCGCCTTCCCCGGGCGGAAGCCGGGCAACCGGGCAGTCTTGGCAAGACTGTCCAGCCGCTGGGTGACCTGAGTCTCGATGTCGGCGGCCGGGACCACCACCTTCAGATGATGCTTGAGACCGTCGGCCGAAACCTGCGTGACCTGCATGAGCGCCCTCGAAACGACCAATGCCGGCGACCAGGTTCGGCCACCGGCTTCCATAGGCTTTGCGGCCGGCTAGCTCTGGTGCGGACGGAGGGACTCGAACCCTCACGGGTCTCCCCACAGGAACCTAAATCCTGCGTGTCTACCAATTCCACCACGTCCGCGACGTCCCGCCCTGGTTAGGGCATGCACGCGGATCCTCGATGCCGGCTGGCCGCGAAGGTCGCGCTCCATAGCAGCGTTCCGCCGCCGGCTCAACCCGGCCGGCAATGACGGGCGGTTGCACAGCTGGAGGATGCCTCGCGAGCTGATCCGCGCTAGGAACCGCTCACCCTGAACGGACCAGACCATGACCGACCGCGTGCTCATCCTCGATTTCGGGTCGCAAGTGACGCAGCTCATCGCGAGGCGCGTCCGCGAGGCTCGGGTCTACTGCGAAATCCTCCCCTGCACCGTGTCCGACGACCAAGTCAGGTCTTTCGGTGCAGGGGCTGTCATCCTCTCCGGCGGCCCGGCGTCGACCACCGAGGCCTTGAGCCCTCGCGCACCCGACGCCGTCTTCGAGCTGGGCGTGCCGGTGCTGGGCATCTGCTACGGTGAGCAGACAATGGCGGCGCAGCTTGGCGGTAGGGTAGAGCCCTCGTCGCATCGGGAGTTCGGTCGGGCAGACATCCGCCTGGAAAAGGCGAGCCCATTGTTCGAAGGCATCCTGGAACCAGGTGAATCCGCGCCCGTCTGGATGAGCCACGGCGATAAGGTCACGGAGCTGCCCCCGGGATTTTCGATCCTCGCGGTGTCCGACGCCTCGCCGTTCGCAGCCGTGGCGGACGAGGAGCGGAAGTTCTACGCGGTCCAGTTCCACCCCGAGGTGGTGCACACGCCGTTCGGGGCCAAGCTCTTCCAGAACTTCGTCTACCGGATCGGCCGCATGTCCGGGGACTGGTCGATGAGCGCCTACAAGGAGCAGGCGGTCGCGCAGATCCGCAGGCAGGTCGGCGACGGGCGGGTGCTCTGCGGCCTGTCCGGTGGCGTCGACAGCGCCGTGGCGGCGTTGCTGCTGCACGAGGCGATCGGCGAGCAGCTCACCTGCGTATTCGTTGACACCGGGCTCCTGCGCCACAGCGAGGCCAAGGAAGTCGTCGATCTCTTCCGGGGCCACTTCAACATCCCCTTGGTGGCCGTCGACGCGGGTGACGAATTCCTTGGCAAGCTCAAGGGCATCACCGATCCGGAGAAGAAGCGCAAGGCGATCGGCGCTACCTTCATCGACGTATTCGAACGCGAGGCCACGAAGCTTGGAGGCGCCGACTTCCTGGCGCAGGGCACGCTTTACCCGGACGTCATCGAGAGCGTGTCGTTCCGAGGCCCCTCGGTGACGATCAAGTCGCACCATAATGTAGGAGGTCTTCCGGAGCGCATGCGGATGAAGCTCGTCGAGCCATTGCGCGAGCTGTTCAAGGACGAGGTCAGACTGCTCGGCCGCGAGCTCGGCCTGCCTGAAGCATTCGTGGGACGCCACCCCTTCCCCGGCCCGGGCCTCGCCGTGCGCATCCCCAGCGAAGTGACGGCCGAAGCCGTGCAGATCTTGCAGCAGGCCGACCGCATCTATCTCCAGGAGATCCGTGCTGCCGGTCTCTACGATCGGATCTGGCAGGCTTTCGCGGTACTTCTGCCGGTCCGGACGGTTGGCGTCATGGGAGATGCCAGGACTTACGAGCGCGTCTGCGCCCTGCGCGCCGTGACCTCGGAGGATGGCATGACAGCGGATGTGTACCCGTTCGAATCGTCTTTCCTGACGCGCGTGGCCAGCCGCATCGTCAACGAGGTGAGAGGCATCAACCGCGTCGTCTATGACTATACGTCGAAGCCGCCAGGCACGATCGAGTGGGAGTGAGGGAACAAACGTCGGAATGGCGCAGTCTCGGTGCCAAATGTTCTCCATGTCTGAACTTGCAGCTCTGACCTCCACCCGTTTCCAGGATGATGTGAAGGCGCTTCAAAGGGCACGCAGGCTGACGCTGAACAGCGTCCACAAAGGCGGGTCCGTTTCGCGCGATCTTCTGATCTTCAAAGGGTCGTGACAGCTACCCGAAAGCCGACGTTCATCCAGGTGTGCTGATGGTACTGACTAGACCGCTTACTCAAGCGCCTCCTGCCAGTGCGGATACGTGACGTAGGCGGTGACCGCCCCGTGTTCATGTGAACGGATGGTGACCGACTGGCCCTTGGGCATATAGATGATCTCGCCTGGACCGGCGCTGGCCTTGCTGGAGGCCGTCGATACCGACAACCGCCCCTCTAAGACCACCATGACGTCGTCAACGGCGAGCGTCACGTCGATGCTCTGGTCTGGCCCGTAGCGGCCGAAGCCGATGGTGATCGGCCCACCGTGGCGCTGGTCGACCACATTGCCCGCGAACACCTCTCCATCCTGTCCAGGCGAGCGCTCGAACGATGCATCGGTCATGGCGAACTTGCGAACTGTCATGAGGATCCCTCCGTCTTGCGTCGGATGTCTGGCAGGATGATGACGATCAACTCTGAAGCAGGCGCTTGGTTCAACGAGCAATTGTTGATGGAAGGGCTACACCTACTTCGCCGGGCCGCCTGCACCAGTCCAGCTGCAGGCGGGACCATCAACGGGGTCCGGGGATCGTGAAGCCTCGGTCCACCAGAATAGACTATCCAGTGAGGAACTGCGCTTCATCGGTGCAGGGCCATACGGCGACGTCAGCGATATCCTCCGTGTGCCGATCCTTCCCAACGGCGCTCGGGCGGAAAGCGGCGGGATGATGGCGTCGCCATGAGCAGGCAGCATGGGCGTGCTTATCACACCAGGCTTCATGTTATGGAATGGACGCCTCCCGCTTCCCGGCCACGATAGGTGGCCAACTGACGGAGGGAAGCATGTCATTCGACCTTGTAGCCATCGATCTGGGCAAGCAGTCGTTCCACCTTCACGGGGTGGGCAGCGACGGCGTTG